>DATLVJ010000746.1:0-21548 GCA_035577585.1 Candidatus Limnocylindrales bacterium | reverse complement strand
TTTTTCCTGGCCGGTAAGCGGGATATTGGAGATCTGACCGGAGTTGAAGCCGGTACCCGCGGGCAATACACTGCGAACGTAGAGGTCAAAGTCGGTGGCGGTGCCAACCGGCGGTTCCACGAACGTGACCAGCCCGCCGGCCCAGAAATGATCCTGCGAAACGATCGCCACGCTATCCGCCAGAATAGCCGCCGAAGTCCGATCAAGTGTCCCGGAAATTTCCACTATTGAGTTGGTCGTCAGATTGGCGATCGTTTCATTCCCTTCCCATTCGGTCTGTTGATTCACGTTGACCGTAAATTGGTGGCCGTGGGGACCTTGAATCACGAACGAATTGCCCGCGGCGTTCACGCTGACAACGCCAGCATCGAACTCGTCAATGAAGGCATCCGCGTCCGACGGCGTAATTACTTTCAGGTCGAGCGTCGGTGTGATCGCGCCGGTGATCTGGCCGCTGCCGTCCACTGCAACCGATTGGCGAATGTCGAATTCGAAACGCAACCCGTCGATGTCGCCGGCGGAAACCACCAGCGGCCTCGCCAGATTAATAGTCACCTGGGACGTCGTCAGGCTGAGCTGCGGATTGGAGCCTGCGCTGGTGTCCAGCGTGCTGATCGTCGGATGCGTTGGCGGATTCGTCTGAGGATTCGTTACGTTCAGGTAGTCGATCGAAGGATTGGCCAGGGTTACGACCGCCTGCGTGTAAGTGCCCGTCGGAATCGTGTTGATGTCGAGCAGAGTGCGCAGGCCGTTCAAGCGGGCAAAGTCTACAGTCTGCGTTCCGTTCAGAACGGAAACAGGAGTGCTTGTTCCGTCGGAAAGTGTGAGACCCGTGATGTCCACGCGGAAGCCCACGACGCTGGGCAGGGGAGCGTCGGTGCCGGTGACGAAAACGGAATTGGATTGAGGTGTTGTGTTGCCGGAGGAATTTGCATTGTTGCCGCAGCCATTGAGCAAGGCAATCAGCGCGAGTGCGCAGAAGCACGTGAACCACTTCCTGAGGTACATAGATAATTCTCCCTTTTTGCTTTGAATATTCCCCAGAGGCTTCGAGAGCCTCCCCTTCCCGTGGGGCAAATAAACCCAGGAAATCCAGGAAAGTTTCTGCATTTAACATATTTGGTTACATATACTTACGGGAATAGCTTTGATACCGGAATGGGAGCGGGGAGACCGCCCTCTGACCCTCCTTATTTACTTTTCGCCGCACGGCTTTCATGAAATTCCATTTTGCGCCCCCAATTCCTGTGGCTCGTGTTATCTTGGGGAATATGTTGGCTAGCGCCACCAAGCGAATCGGGACTGCCGCGAAGCCGTCGACTACGACGACTTCGACTGATACTACGTCCACTAAGAGCGCTTCGGGCGACGGGAGAAACTGCTAGCCAGCTAGAACAAGTTTCCAACCCACCCCCGAAGCGAACCGGGCGGTGGGTTTTTTCGTTTTACCCCCTCCCGAGTGACTCCGGCGGAACAACCAGATGAGGAGCCGCGAACATGAACCCGGAACGACAGGAAGAAATCGCGCAAGCCGATCGTGAAGCTGTGCCTGGCCGAGGTGCGCGGTGAGCCGCCGCGCGGATGGCCGGAAGTGGCGCGCGGGAGTATTGGGCGCCACGGGAATGGTCGGGCAGCGGCTGGTGAAGCTGCTTGCGGATCATCCGTGGTTTGAGCTGACCGCGGTTGCGGCTTCGGAGCGCTCTTCCGGAAAAACCTATGCCGAAGCAGCGCACTGGCACCTGGAAGGTCCTGTTCCCGAAGCGGCGCGCAATCTGGTGGTGAAGGATCTGGATCCGAATCTGGAGTGCGATTTTGTTTTTTCCGCGCTAGATTCATCCGTGGCCGGAAAAGCGGAAGAGGATTTTGCGCGAGCCGGCTATCCGGTGGTCAGCAATTCCAGAAATCACCGCATGGATGCCGACGTTCCGCTGCTGATCCCCGAAGTGAACGCCGCGCACCTGGAATCGATTCGCGTGCAACAAAAAAATCACGGGTATGACGGCGGCTTCATTGTGACCAATCCGAACTGCTCGACGGCGGGGCTGGTGCTGGTTTTGAAACCGCTGGCGGATGCATTTGGCCTCGAAAAGATTTTCGTCGTGACGCTACAGGCTGTTTCGGGCGCTGGCTATCCCGGTGTCCCTTCGCTGGACATTTTGGGGAATGTGGTCCCCTTCATCAGCGGCGAAGAGGAAAAGATGGAAGCGGAGCCGCAAAAGTTGCTTGGCCGCTGGGATGGCTCGCGTTTTATCGAAGCGGGCCTTGGCATCAGCGCGCATTGCAACCGCGTGCCGGTCAGCGATGGCCACCTGGAATGTGTTTCGCTCCGGCTGAAGAAAACTGCCACTCTGGATGAAGTTCGCCAGGCGCTGCGAACGTTCGAAGTTTCCCCAGAACTTGCTTCTCTGCCGACCGGGCTGAAGCATCCCATCGTCGTGCAGGATGAGGAAGACCGTCCCCAGCCGCGCAAAGACGTAAATGCCGGCCACGGGATGGCCGCGGTTGTCGGCCGCGTGCGCGAGTGTCCGCTGCTGGACTTGAAACTCACCCTGTTGTCGCACAACCTGGTGCGCGGGGCGGCAGGCGCCGCGTTGCTGAACGCGGAACTGCTGGCAGCGCGCGGATTTCTGAAATCGCGCGTGCCTGCGGGTGCGCAGAGCGCGGAGCCTGTCGCGCGCTGAAGAGTTCGATTACGGAACAAAGTAATAGCGCACCAGGTGGAAGAAGATCGGCGCGGCAAAGCAGAGCGAGTCTATGCGGTCGAGGATGCCGCCCCGCCGCTCGATTACGGCGCCAAAATCCTTGATGCCGATGTCGCGCTTCGTCGCGCTCATCACCAGTCCGCCGGCGAATCCCAGAATGCAGATGGTGAAGGACATTCCCGCCGATTGCAGCGGTGTGAACGGCGTGGCCCACCACAAGAGAGTGCCCAACGCGGTGGCGCTGATCAATCCACCCAGGAAACCTTCCCAGGTCTTATCCGGGCTGACACGCCAGGCAATTTTGTGCCGGCCGATCAGCTTGCCCCAGACGTACTGCAAGAGATCGTTCATCTGATCCACGATTCCCAGATACAGAAGCAACCGCGCATCGTGCCCCTCAAATCCGGGGATTTTCATCAGCAGCAGAGCGGGCGCATGGCTGAGGCAGTAGCCGCAGACCATCAGGCCGAACTGGATTTTTGCGGCGCGCTCCAGGAAATGAGCAGTGTCTCCGGCGATGGCGATGCTGGATGGAATGAAAATGTAAGCCAGAACCGGAATCATGATGGCAAAGAAGGTGTAGCGCTGGACGCCGACAAGATAATACTGCAGCGGCATAATTACAAAAAAACTCCAGAACAGGGTGCGATGGTCGCCGCGGCGGGTGGGGACCAGGGTCATGTATTCGCGGAGTGCCAGAAAAGACAAAAGCCCAAACACCGCCAGCGAACCGCCGGGACCCAGCAACAAGACAAGCGCAAATACCACGCACATCTTCCACCACGCGGCGATCTGGGCGTTGAAATTGTCGATGGTAGACCGGCTCACATTAAATTGATGGTCATGTTTGAGGACGTTACCAATCACCGTAAGAATTATCAGCAGGCACAGTACCCCTCCGAAGAGCAAGAGCAGCTTTACGTCTTGGACGTGAATCGCGGCAGGCATCATGCCGGTCCGATCCGGCGGAGGCTGCTGACAGCTTCGCGGGCGCGTTCCAAGAACGCATCTTTTTCTTCGTTGGCTTCCACCTGAATTGGTTTCCCGAACGTAAGCAGGCTGAGCATGGGCACGGGGAAATATTCACCTTTGGGCAGGATGCGGTTCATGTTTTCCATGTAGGCGGGAACAAGTTCGACGTCGGGCCGCCGCACCGCCAGATGATAAAGCCCGCCGCGAAATTCGCCGACTTTTTCGCCGTTGCCCCGCGTGCCTTCGGGGAAAAGAATGAGAGAACTCCGATCGCCGAGCGCCGCGGCCATGTCTTCAATCAGCGAGCGGCTCACAAATTTGGCGTCCTCGTGCGACTTCGTTTTGGACATCGGTCCGCGCTCCACCAGGACGGCGTTGAACACATTTTCGACCAGATAATGCCGCAGAGGCGTCTCTGACCAATAATCCCTGGCGGCGATGGGACGCGTATTGGCTCGAATCTCCGAAGGGAGCGCCGACCAGAGCACCACAAAATCAAGATGGCTGGTGTGATTCGCGAAATAGATGCGCTGGCGTTCGTCGGGTTCGCAGCCGGCCCACTGCACCTGCACACCGCTGATGAAGCGGGCCAATGCGGCAAGCAGGCTGGCGATGGGATGAATTCCTTCACTCATGAAGCGTCGTGCCCCTGTGGCTTTTGCGCGAGGATTCGCCCAGCCGCGCAAATGAAAAGCTAGGTAATGATTTCGGTCCGCAATTCGCGGCCCTCGGCGTACCGCTCCATCACGCCGGTCATTCGCCGGCACCAGACTTCCAGCGATTGCGGTCCTCCAAACGAAATCAAAATGGCGGCGACATTTTCCGTCGAGGAAGTGACCATTGTCCGTTCGGAGTCGCTGGTCGGACTTCCATGGGGTCCCGCCGCATCGCAGAAAACAGGAAGGTCTTCCAGATTGAGATCGAATTTTCCGATGCCCTTGTAGGTTTCTCCCTTGCGGCCGACGCGAAAAATAATATCGCCCTGGATTTTGGCCAGGTCGTAAAGGCCGATGGCCAACCGGCTCTCCACGGAAACAAGGTTAATAATGTCCACAACGCAATTGATGCCCGGGAAGTGCTTTCCGCTGATGAGGCGGCGAAGGAGAGCCTCCGCGGATCCGCGATAGCGCGCAGGGTCCTTACCCAGCGCCCGATACGCGGCACGCGTGGCGGAAATCGCCGGTGCCTCCAGGATTGCGCGGGGATCGGCGTTTTTGAGCAGGCCGGCTTCGCACAAATCCATTTCGGCAAGAAGTTCCAGCGATGAATCACCGGTGCGCACATGAGCGGTGACGCAGCCGAGCGCCACCATCGGACACTTTTTTTTCAAACCGGGATCAATGGAGAGCTTCATGGACGGGAGCTCCGGGGTTTCAGGCGAGCGCTGAAATGACGCAGAAACGGCGCCTGGTGAGTGACTTCGTATCCAGGGATGGAATCGCGCCGGCGCCAGACTTCCAGAATCACTTCGACAACATATTCAATGTGGCTCTGCGTATACACGCGGCGAGGAATAGCCAGGCGCACCAAGTCCATGCGCGCGTGCTCGCCAAACATCAGCGTGCCGATTTCCACCGAACGGATGCCGCCTTCGAGATACAGCTCGTTCGCCAGCGCCACGCCGGGAAATTGCGAGGGCGGAATGTGCGGCAGAAATGCACGCGCGTCCAGATAAATCGCGTGTCCGCCGGGCGGCTGCACGATGGGCACACCTTCGGCCGCGATGTGGTTACCCAGAAATGCGGTGGAAGCGATGCGGTACTGCAGGTAATCCTCTTCCAGCGCTTCATTCAACCCCACGGCGATGGCTTCCAGGTCGCGTCCGGCGAGGCCGCCGTAGGTGGGAAATCCTTCCGTCAAAATCAGCAGGTCCTTTTGCAGCTGGGCGATCGAATCGTCATTGGTGCAAAGGAATCCGCCGATGTTTGCGAGGCCGTCTTTCTTCGCGGACATCGTGCAGCCATCGGCATAAGAAAACAGCTCGCGCGCGATCTCTTTCGGCGATTTGCCGGAATAGCCCGGTTCGCGCAGCTTGATGAAATAGGAATTTTCCGCAAAGCGGCAGGCGTCAATATAAAGAGGAATGCCGTGCAACTTGCAGATCTGTTTTACATCGCGGATGTTGGCCATGGAGACCGGCTGGCCCCCGCCTGAATTATTTGTCACCGTCAGCATCACCAGCGGAATTTTCTTCGCACCCTCTCGTTGGATCACTTCGGCCAGCCGCGCGGTGTCCATATTTCCCTTGAAGGGGTGGAGTTGCGACGGCTCCTTCGCTTCCGGTATCGGCAAATCCAGGGCCTGTGCGCCGACGAATTCGCAATTGGCGCGCGTGGTGTCAAAGTGCGTGTTGTTCGGGACGATGTCGCCCTTCTTGCACATCACACTGAAAAGGATGCGCTCCGCCGCGCGCCCCTGGTGCGTTGGAATCACATTCCGAAACCCGAAGATCGCCTGAATGGAATCGCGAAATCTCGCAAAGCTTGGTGAGCCGGCGTAGGATTCATCACCCCGCATCATCGCGGCCCACTGTTCGGTGGACATGGCCGAAGTGCCGGAGTCTGTCAGCAGATCAATCAGGATTGCTTCCGAAGGGACCAAAAAAAGATTGTAGCCGGCGGATTCGATCAGCTGCTGGCGTTCTTCTCGCGTGGTGGTGCGAATCGGTTCAACGCTTTTGATTCGGAATGGCTCAATAATCGGTCGCTTGGACATGCGAAAGGATAGGTCTCCTAGCAGACACTACCACAAGTCGGGCAAACCTTTCGGGGAGGGGGATTTCAGAGACGGAGGAGGATGCCCTCAATAGAGAACGGCATAGAGAGGCAGCGGGAACAATTTTGGGCTATCGCATCCCAAGATTCGTAAGCAACTTGGAATTTTCCTCCTGCACCGCCAGCAGGTTGTGGCAGGCGTTGCAATCGTTGGAAATGGTTTGTCCGTCGGCGCTGGTGTGCGAGCCATCATGGCAGCGGAAGCAGCCGGGAAAGTCGGTGTGACCCAGATTGTTCGGGTGTACGCCCCAGTTCACGTTCATCTCCGGGAAAATGTTGCGCAGGTAAATTTTCCCCACGTTGCCGGCGGACTGCTCCACCAGGGCGCGCTTTCCGTTATAAACGTCCGTGTACGTTGCCTTGTAATAGTTGCTGATTCCTTCTTCGATCTGCTTTTGTGCGGTCTGGCGGTCCGGATAATTCACTTTCAGGAGTTCCACAGCCTTTTTCCGGATGAACGGCAGCTCCGGGCTGACCAGGCCGCGCGACATCCCCTGGTCCACCGCGTTTTCCGGCAACTCGAATGCATGCGCCGGTCGGTTGTGGCAGTCGATGCAATCCATGGCGCGATGCTCGCCTTTTTCCAGCTCCTGTTTGCTCACCTTTATATCCGTGGACACAAACTCCACGGTCTTTCCTTTTTCATCGGTGTAATCCACAACCGGAATCACCTGCCGGTGTCCGTCGGTCGCGATGTAGTGGATTCGGGAACCATCAGCCAAGTGCCGGCCGTGAATGCCCACCGAACCCGCGGAAGTGTGGCCGCCAATCCTCATCAACAGCGCCGTCGTCAGCGGCGTATTTTTCTCATCGTCTTTGTAATTGGTTCTTACAATCAGCTTGTCGCCGGAGAAACGCTGCGGCCAGTGGCACTGCTCGCAGGTCTCCCTCGCAGGGCGCAGATACTTCACGGGGGAAGGAATCGGACGAGAATAGGTGTGGAGTGTAACCGCAACAACCTGCCGCAAGCCGGAAAGCTTGGAGCGCAAGAACCAGCCGGCCCCCGGACCGATGTGGCATCCGACACAATCCACGTGCGAGTGGGGCGAATTCTGATAAGCGGAATATTCCGGCGCCATCACGGTGTGGCAAGTCTGCCCGCAGAAGCTGGTGCTATCCATGTAGGACACACCGCGATACGAGGCAAACGAGAAAATAAGCACATTAATTACTGTGGCCCCGCCGATGAACGAAATCCCGTGCCGCACCGCCGGCGCTTTCAGGTCGATCTGCGGATAATCGCTTGGGAGTTCGCCAGCGTACTGCAGCTTTCTGCGGCGCAGAAATATTCCGACTGGAATCAGGAGCAATCCAAGGATGAAGATGCCCGGCAGGAGGAGAAAGATCAGCAGGCCGATGTACGGGTGCGGCGGACCAGGCAGCGCGAAGTCGTAAATCCAGAAGGCGATCATCGTGATGGCGCTGCTGGTGGTGAGAGTCACGCCAATGAAGCTGATCGTGTTCTGGCTGAAGAAATAAATCAGGCGGGCCCAGTTTCTGACGGTAATCTGTGGACTCATACGGGGAGTACCCCACGTTTTCTTCGAACGGATTTGATTCTTTTTTTAGAGGAGCCCTGGGGAAGGATTCACCGGAGCCTCTAGACTAGCCCATACTCTTCGAACCTGGGGTGACAGGCCCGGCGGCGAACTTGCTTCTGGCGCCGCGTCTATGCGGCCGTACTTCGTTCGCGCGGCGCAAGCGACTTTTGCTGTGTGCGCTACTTAAGGGTCCCTAGAAATGCCGCGATGTCTTTGACTTGATCGGCCGTCAAGCTCTTCAGTCCGGCGTGCTTCGGCGAGGAAGCGATCACCTTGCTGATGTCTTCCGCGGTCTTGCCCTTGATTGAGGGCGACTTCATCGCCGCTTTACCGGCAGCGTCCGCGCCGTGGCAACCAGCGCACTTTGCCTTGAAGCTCTTTTCGCCGCTGGTTGTATCCTGAGCGCGGGCGACAGAGGCAGCCAGGCACAACATTGCAGCCACCGCGATTCCCATCAGAACTTTCTTCATTCCTTCCTCCTTGGATTTACCTTATTTGGCACAGAGCGCGCAGGAGCAAGCGCGCTCTATGCCGAACTTTTTTCGAAATCCCCTGCGAAAGTTACTTCTTCAGGGAGCGGATGTAGCCGACCAGGTCCTTAACCTGATCTGGGGTCAGTGTTTTGTAAGCGGGCATCTTCCCTTTGCCGTTGGAGATGATGCCGCTCAGATCGGCATCACTCATCTTTTGAACGTCGGCGGCGCCCATGTCCGTGGTCTTCAGAGCTTCTTTGCCTTTGCCGTCGGCACCGTGGCATCCGGCACACTTTGCCTTGAACATCGTTCCACCGGCTGCCGTATCGGCTTTCGCCGGCACACTTAGCAGGCATGCGCCCGCCAGGAGCGTTCCGGCCAACGTCATTGTCCCCAGTTGCTTCATTTTCGTTTGCATATTGTCGTTTCTCCCTAACCAAATTGTGAAGCAGTCGCGCTGAATTTCAGCACACTGCTCCCTTGCCGAAGGACATGCCTAACGCAAAGTGTGACCAACTTGCTCCCAAGATTCTGTGACGCATGAACATTCCGGGGCGCCCGGTCCCACCTCGCAATACCGCCATGGTCCCAGAAGGGAGCTCGGTTTTCAACGAACAGGTAAATTTGGTATAATAATGTTCCTGCCCGATAACGAGTACTAGAACCCAAACCCAGCTTAATCTAACCGAGAAGGAGCAAAGCTATGAATAAGCTCTGGGTATCGATTGTGGCGGCCCTGTTGGTTGTCACGACCACACCGGCCTCCGACAACAAAAAAGAAGTGGAACGCGTGGAGAATTCCGGCACGGTGATTTCGGAGATCCTGAATATTCCGGACGACATCCCGCAATCACTGCTGGACAAATCGGAGTGCGTCATCGTACTCCCCAGCGTTCTGAAGGCCGCTTTCATTGTGGGCGGCAGCTATGGCCGGGGCGTCATGACCTGCCGCACCGGGGAAAAGTTCAGCGGGCCTTGGGGCTCGCCGACAATGGTGGCCCTCGAAGGTGGGAGCGTCGGCTTGCAAATCGGCGGTGAGGCGACGGACTTTGTTCTCCTGCTGATGAGCCAGCGTAGCGCCGAAAGCGTCCTGTCCACGAAAGTGAAGCTGGGCGCGGACATCTCGGCCGCCGCCGGGCCGAAAGGCAGGGATGCGTCCGCGGAAACCGACGCCGCAATGAGGGCGGAAATCCTAAGCTACTCGCGCGCTCGCGGCGTCTTCGCGGGCATTTCGTTGGAAGGCTCGACGCTCCGTCCAGACAACGACGCCAACGCCAAGCTCTATGGCAGCGAAGTCCCTGCCAAGGAGATCGTGCTTAAGGGCACCGTTCAGGCGCCAACCTGCGCTCAGAAACTCCTGGCCACACTCAACCACAAGTCACCGAAAAACATTTCCGGCGACTAATCGTTGTCTCTTGTTCGAAGAGCAGCGAAATCAGATGTTGAGTTAACGAAGGGCGCGCTTCAGCAACGAAGCGCGCCCGTTTTTTTTGCGACTCCGTGTGGGGAAAGAGGGTTTCTAGTCCCGCGTCCATGTGCCCGCTACGATTCGTTGGAGAACTGCCACTCTGTACTTCCATGCCCACCCAGTAATACGATAGGCGCCGCAGCGAGCCGTCCGTGGAGACTTTATGAAGCTCATTCTAAAAACAGCATTCGTGCTTGGATTTTTGCTCCAACTGCTGTCCCCTGTCCTCGCGCAGGGTCCCGATCAATTCACTGAAAGTCTGGAAAAGGGGTTGAAGTGGCGCTCGATCGGTCCCTATCGCGGCGGCCGGGTGCTGGCGGTGACCGGCGTTCCCGGCGATGCGAATACTTTTTATTTTGGCGGCGTGGCTGGAGGCGTGTGGCGTACCACGAATGCCGGTTTGAGTTGGACGCCGCTGTTTGACAAGCAGGCGGCTGCTTCGATCGGCGCGATCGCGGTGGCGGATTCAAATTCCAACGTAATTTACGTGGGAACGGGGGAATCCTGCCTCCGCGGCAACATTTCCTATGGCAACGGAGTGTATAAAAGCACAGACGGGGGAAAAACCTGGGCCAACATCGGGCTGGCCGACACCCAGCATATCGCCAGCGTGATCATTCATCCGCGCAATCCAGATATCGTCTTTGTAGCCGCGCTGGGCCACGCC
This sequence comes from Candidatus Limnocylindrales bacterium, assembly GCA_035577585.1. Lineage (GTDB taxonomy): Bacteria > Acidobacteriota > Terriglobia > Acidiferrales > UBA7541 > Acidiferrum. Next base: position 10,951 of record DATLVJ010000746.1, on the reverse strand, counting down.
TACGGGCCGAATGACGAGCGCGGTGTGTTTCGCACCACCAACGGCGGAAAAACCTGGGAGAAAGTGCTTTTCAAGGATAACCGCACCGGCGCGATCGATATCTCCATCGATCCGCACAATCCCAACGTCCTGTTCGCTGCTCTGTATCAGGTGCAGCGCACGCCGTGGAGCCTCGATAGCGGCGGCCCGGGCAGCGGACTTTATCAATCCACGGATGGCGGCACGACGTGGAAGCATCTGGAAGGAAAAGGTCTGCCAACTTCGTTGCTCGGACGCATTGGCGTCTCCGTTTCCGGCGCGGACTCGAATCGCGTCTACAGCCTGATCGAAGCCAAGGACGGCAGCGGCCTTTATCGCTCCGATGATGGCGGCGAGAATTGGACGAAAATCAACGATGACCAGCGGCTTACGCAGCGCGCCTGGTACTTCACGCACATCTTCGCTGATCCCAAGAGTGTGGATACGGTCTATATGCTCAATACCGGAATGTTTCGCTCGCAGGACGCGGGCAAGACGCTTGAACTATTACCCGCGCCCCATGGCGATCATCACGGATTGTGGATCGATCCAATCAATCCGCAGCGCATGATCAACGGCAACGACGGCGGGGCGACGATCACAGTCGACGCTGGAAAGACGTGGACGACCCAGGAAAATCAGCCGACCGCGCAGTTCTACCACGTTGCTGCCGACAACCAGTTCCTCTATTACGTCTATGGCGCGCAGCAAGACAACAGCACAGTCGCGATCGCCAGCCGCACCGACGATGGCTACATCGGACGCCAACACTGGTACGACGTTGCGGGAGGCGAGAGCGGCTATGTTGTGCCCGACCCACGCGATTCGAATGTTGTATACGCCGGTTCAGGGAACGGGGCACTGACCCGTTGGGATAAGCGCACCATGCAAGCGCAAGACGTCACCGTCTGGCCGGTCGATTATTCTGGCCATGGCGCCAAAGACATGAAGTTCCGGCTGGGATGGACGCAGCCAATCGTGATTTCCCCCCACGATGCAGACGTGCTCTATACCTCCGCCGAGATGGTGTTCAGGAGCACCAATCACGGAAGAAGCTGGAGCGCAATCAGTCCGGATCTGACCCGCAACGACAAGAGCAAGCAGGAATCTTCCGGTGGCCCCATCACGAAAGACAACACCAGCGTCGAGTTCTACGACACCGTGTTCACCATCGCCGAGTCGCCCAAAAAGAAGGATGTGCTTTGGGCCGGCACGGATGACGGACTTATTCAGCTTTCGCCGGACGGCGGCAAGACCTGGCAAAACGTGACGCCGAAAGGCATGCCGGAGTGGAGCCTGGTGAGCATGATCGAGGCTTCTCCTCATGATGCCGCGGCTGCTTACGCCGCGGTCGATTGCCACAAACTCGATGACTTGAAACCCTACATATATAGGACCGCTGATTCCGGAAAAACCTGGACGAAGATCACCAAGGGCCTTCCGAACAGTGCCTATGTGCATGTTGTCCGGGAAGACCCCGTGAAACCTGGTGTGCTTTATGCGGGTACAGAGACCGGAATATTCATCTCGTATGATGCGGGCGCGAATTGGCAGTCGCTGCAGTTGAATCTGCCGATGACGCCCATTCATGACCTCGTCTTGAAAAACAACGACCTGGTCGTCGCCACCCACGGGCGTTCCTTCTGGATACTTGACGACATTTCACCGCTCCGCCAGTTGGCGGGACGTTCGCCCGAAGGCCAAATGCTGCTGCTTAATCCTTCGCCGACTTACCGCGTGCACTTCCCCGATCAATTCGAACGGCGCCGTCCGGTGGGAGAGAACCCGCCCAATGGAGCAATTCTCACTTATTTCTTCAAGACCGCTCCCAAAGGCGAAGTCACACTCGAAATTCTTGACGACAAGGGCGCCCTGGTTCGGCGCTATTCCAGCGTTGAGAAGAAACAATCGGAGACTCCGCCAGAATGGCCGGATTTGCAGGCTCCTCCGGAAGTGATTCCCGCCGGTGCCGGCTTCAACCGGTTCACCTGGGACTTGCGCAACGACGGGCCGCACGCACTACCTGGCGAGGTCCTGGCGGAATTTCGTTCTCGCGGAACGATCGTCCCGCCGGGGAACTACCAGGTGAAACTTTCCGCCGAGGGCAAGAGTCTGACGGTTCCTCTGCAACTAAAGATGGATCCACGGGTAAACGTTTCGCCCGCCGACATCAGTAAGGAATTCGATTTGGAGCTGAAGATTCGTGAAATGCTCAGCAGCCTCCACGATACAGTTCGGGAAATACGGGAAACGCGCGTCCAGTTGCGTGGGCTGCGCTCCAGGCTGCAAGACGCCCGTTTCAAATCGGTTTCCGACGCGGCCGATTCGCTCGACAAGAAAATGACGCCGATCGAAGAGCGATTGCTGCAGGTGAATGCGAAAAGTTCCGAGGCCAACCTGAACTATCCCAACATGCTGGATGAGCAACTCCACTACCTCACGTTCAGTGTGGAGGTCGACGACGCACCAACGGAGCAGCAATACGCGGTGTTCGAGGACTTAAGCCGGCAAGCGGCGCCGCTGATTGCAAAGTGGAAGGAAATTCGTTCCAGCGACCTGGCCGCACTCAACACGCAAGTTCAGCAAAACGTCCCGGCGATTTATCTGAGCCCAGCCGCGAACTAGAGTTTATGATCGCTTTACGGGTGGAGAATTGCAGGTGAAGTTTTCTTCTGATCTTGTCGTACTGATTGAAAACGATGGCAGACCCGTGGGGACTCGAACCAAACCTCTACCGCCTCAGGGTAAGAACGTTAAAATGTATAACAGCTTACAAGACCGCGGGGACGGCCTCGAATTGCCACATCTCATCAGGATCCTTCCCCAAAGATCGGCGGCTTTTCAAATTATAAAGCACTGTGCATCTTTTGCCGCGGCCAAACATCATGCTATGTGTGGAGGAACGAAATTACCCATGAGAAAACGCCTAATGGTGTTTCTGGCGGCCGGTCTGGGATTTACGGCATGCTCTGGCGGGACAGCATCCTGTGATGGGCCACGGAACGGAATGCCCGAGGCTCGAACGCTAGGTGCCTTGAATTCCCTGAGCCCTGCGGGGGAAAAAGAGTTGCACACCGTCGTCGAAAGTGGGCGGCTTGCGGATCTGCAGTGGCCAAATTTCTCAGATCACGGCGGCCCGGTAAGAGAATTCTACGCTCAGGCCGGCTACAAGCTGGCATGGAGCCAGGCTGGCAAACCGACGCCACAGGCCACCGAGTTGATCGGCATCCTGGAAGACGCCGATCAAAAAGGACTCGATAGCAAGGACTACGATGGCGCGCGGTGGCCGGAGCGTTTAAAAGCGCTACAGAACCCAGCTGCAACGGTGGAATCAGCATTGATAAAATTTGATGTGGCACTGACCGTTTCCGCAATCCGTTATGGGCTTGACCTGCACTTGGGAAAGGTGGATCCCAAGGTGCTCCACAAAGATTTCGATCCGGACGTCCACGCACATGATCCCGGAGCCTACCTCTGGAAAAACGTGGTGGGGGCGCAAAGCGTGAAGGAAGCCCTGGCGCCGATCGAGCCTTCGTATCCCCGCTACCAACGCACGCTGGTGGTTCTGCAGAAATATACGCAGATGGAGAAGGATGAAGTGCCCGATCCTCTGCCCCAGGTGAAGAAACCGATCGCGGCAGGCCAGCAGTACGAAGCCATAGGGAAGCTGGTGCGCAGGCTGCAATTCCTGGGTGACACGGCTCCGTCGGTGCCGGCGCCTGAAAATTCGCTGGATTATTCGGGCGCGGTAGCGGAAGGCGTGAAACATTTCCAGGTCCGCCACGGATTGGACGCCTCGGGCAAACTCGGCCCCCAGACCATCACGGAACTGAACCGGCCGATGAGTGACCGGGTGGAACAGTTGCGGCTGATGCTGGAGCGCTTCCGCTGGATGCCGCACAGGTTTGCGCAGCCTCCGATTATCGTGAATATCCCGGAGTTTGTTTTGCGCGCATACGACTCGTCGTTGCACGCGGAGCTGATCATGCCTGTGGTCGTGGGCCGCGCTATGCGCACGCAGACGCCAGTACTCGAAGAAGAAATGAAATACTTGATTATCTGGCCCTACTGGAATGTGCCACCGAGCATTTTGCGTGCCGAGATCGTACCGAAAATTACAAAGGACCCGGAATATCTGAAGAAAAACAACTTTGAAGTGACCACGTTCTCCGGGGAAGTGGTCACCGACGGCGTCGTGAGCGAGGAAGTGCTCGCGCAATTGCGTACGGGCAAGCTCATGGTCCGGCAGAAACCGGGACCGAAGAACGCGCTCGGCCTTATCAAGTTTGCTTTTCCCAATGCGGAGAACATCTACTTGCACTCCACACCGTCCCAAGCGCTTTTCGAAGAGAAGCGGCGCGATTTCAGCCACGGCTGCATTCGAGTTGAGGATCCCAGGGCCCTAGCCGCGTGGGCGCTCCGAAATAATCCCGGTTGGACGCGAGAGCGAGTAGATGCGGCGTTTCAAGGGCAGAAGCAGGAGCAGGTAAATTTGACGCACGAAATTCCCGTGTTGATCCTCTACGGCACGGCGATTGCCAACGAAGACGGCCAGGTTTCTTTCTTCGAAGACATCTACGGGCATGACAAGGCCCTGGCCAAACTGTTCACCGAAGCCTACGCGTCAAGAAACTGAGTCGTTGGGCAATACTTCGGCCACAGCCAACTTTAGTTGTTCTGTTTGTCTGAATTATTCTGGATCGACACGCGAGGAAGAGCAACCGTAACACCACGTACGGACGCGTCCCGTGTCCACATGCACGAACGCTGAACGAGGGTAGTAACCTACCCCTCCACGCCCTAGCGCCAGCGCGGCATCGCGCAGCTTTAGCGTATCTACCCCAGGAATGCGAATATCAATGGCGTGAGCCTGCATGTGCTGGCTGTTTCTCGCCACACCGGCAGAACGGACGCGAAGGAACTCATTGCTCCACGGGGTCCGGTACCCGCAAATGATCTCTATCTCCGCGCCCGGATGCCCAACTGCCGCGGCCACATCGGAAAGAATGTCGAACACCTGAGGATCATAGTGCTTGACGTCGCCTGTACGATGATCGCGTAGGAAATGATCCAGCTTTTCTTCAGCTTCCGGAAGGTAGACATCTCCGCGACGGTACACAACGTCAATATGTTCGCCTGTATGGGTGTGATAAAGGCGGAGATGACGGTCCTCGGTCGAAATGGCCTCCGAGGCGAAGGAAGAATTGCAGGCGGAGAAAACCGCCAGAGCCGAAAACGCGCAACAGAGCGTGAATAAACTGGCTGCCTTCAACAAGAAAATCTCCGATCTACAATTCGGCAACGAAAGAAAACTTTCCAGCACGCAACATGGGCTTTGCAGGAGCCGGCCATCCGTCGGCAACGCTAACACTATGTCAGTGAAAGATATGGTAGGCCCGAATGGACTCGAACCATCGACCTCCTCCGTGTCAGGGAGGCGCTCTAACCAACTGAGCTACGGGCCTACAGCCTTCTAAGAATATCACGCCTCGGCCTGCCTGAGAATTTCGTCGACGGCCTGCAATTCCTGTTCGGATTGCGGCTGCCACGCCGCTCCCAATTGGGCCAGTCCGCTTTGCATCTCGGGCAGTGTGCGCGCCGAAAACGCCTGCCGCAGCGCCTGCCATTCCTCCATAATGTTGCGAATCTGGTCGCCGTTCGCGTCGGAAACCATCGCCGCAAACGCTCGCGCCACAGAGCCATATTCTTCGGCAAAATCCTCGTGCAGATACGCCGGCAGAAATTCCATCAACGCCGGATAGCTTGCCGGTTCGAAGAGGTTCGCATTCTTCGTGTCATCGGTCATTCACGAGCCTCCGGGTAAGTGGTCAACAGGTAGAAACTCTCCGGGCCGTCCGCCCGCAAGACAATCACCGCGCTGGAACAGTCCACCGTTCTGGACTCGCCGCGCCGCAGGCTACGCCCGATCACGCGCCCGGCATTATAGTGTAGCGCCAGGTTCGCGCGAGGAAATCCGCGCCGCGTCCAGCTTTCCACGCGACTGCGTTCCGCCGTCAGCGCTTCACCCACAACCGCTTCCGCGGTCCGGCGGTCGGTCCACGTGGAAGCCGCCGAAATATTACGCTCCTGCTCGAGCCGTTCGCGCAATTCTTGATCGGTGCGCGCTACGTGTCTTGCGAGCGTATGTCCGCCACGCTGCTCGTCGCGGTCCAGATCATACCCGGAGGACGACGCAGGGAACTCGATCCTGACCTTGGGCCGCTGCTCTCTTTGCCGATCTTCCGGCGCGGGCCCCGATCCGCATCCCAAAACAGAAAACACACCGCCGAGAAAGCAAAGCGCTATGGCAAATCGGGCCTTCATCCTCTTTTTCACCACAATACCGTCACCCTACGCCCCGAATTGGAAGCATCGTTTGCCAATCGTCTGGCGAGTATACGAAAACCTCCTAGTTCTCGCACACCTCGCCTTCGGTTGTGACGCCGCCGAACCCGATGCTATTCTCGCTTTATGGCGAAGTTGTCTGACCCATCTCCCGGCATTACCCCGGCTTCGCCCCTGGCGCAACCTGTGCGTCAGTTTGAGGCTCTCCTCGAAGTCAGCGAAACAATCGCTCAGCAGCGCGACCTGAAGCTCCTCTTCCACGAACTTTCCAATCGCCTCCACGCCGTCCTGCAATTTGATTTTCTCGGCCTGATTCTTCACGATCCCGCCCGCGGCACCATGCGCCTTCACATTCTGGAAACCAAAGGTCCTTTCTCAGATAAAGGCCCCGAAGAAATGCCCGTGGCCAACTCGCCCTCCGGCTGGGTTTTCGAAAATCAGGAGCTCTTCCTTACACAGGACACTTCGAAAGATGCGCGCTATCCCCACTTTATGCAGAAGCTGCAAGCCGTCGGCGTGCACTCCACTGCGATTCTTCCGCTCACCACCGCTCATCACCGGTTGGGCACAATGGTGTTCGGGCGGTTCGTCCCCCAGGGCATAAGCGAAACCGAAATCCAGTTCATGCGCCGGGTGGCCGCACAGGTTGCCGTGGCGGTGGATAACGCCCTGAATTTCGAAGCCGCGGAAGCTTATCAGAAACAACTGGCGCGGGAACGCGATCGCTTGCAGGTGCTCCTGGAAATCAACAATCTCCTTGTCAGCACGCGTGACCCTGCCACCGTTTTCAAAGGCATTGTGTCTTCCATCAAACCCGTTTTGCAGCACGATTACACCAGCCTGGCGTTGCTGGACAGCGCTTCCGGGCTGTTGAAAATTCACTACCTCGATCTGCCGGGAAATTCCTCGATTGCCAAACCCGAAATCACTGTGCCACTTGAAGGCTCGCCCGCCGGCCAATGCTTTTCCAGCAATCAGATAATCATTACGCGCGGCAAGGACCTCGATAAATTTCAGAAGGATGTTTTGCGTTTCCTGCGCGAGCAATCGGTCCAGGCCATCTGTTGCGTGCCTTTGACGACGCACGGCCGCACCTTCGGCACCATCAATCTTGCCAGCCGCAATCCCGATGCGTTCACGCCCGCAGATGTTGAACTCATGCAACAGGTCGGCGTGCAGGTTGCCATCGCCCTCGAAAACGCTCTGGCGTTTAAGGAAATTGACGCGCTCAAGGACAAGCTGGCCGTCGAAAAACTCTATCTTGAAGAGGAAATTCGCTCCGAATTCAATTTTGAGGAAATTATCGGCGACAGCCCCGTGTTGCGCCGCACCCTGGCACAGGTGGAACTCGCCGCGCCCGCCGGAACAACCGTGCTGATTCAGGGTGAAACCGGTACCGGCAAGGAGATCATCGCCCGCGCCATTCACAACTTAAGCCCGCGCCGCGAACGTACCTTCGTCAAGGTGAATTGCGCCGCCATCCCTGCCGGCCTGCTCGAATCCGAACTTTTCGGCCACGAACGCGGCGCCTTTACCGGCGCGCTCACTCAGAAAATCGGCCGGTTTGAATTCGCCGACCGCGGCACGCTGTTCCTCGACGAAATCGCCGACCTTCCGCTGGAACTGCAACCCAAGCTTTTGCGCGTTTTGCAGGAGCAGGAATTTGAACGCCTTGGCGGCAACCGGACGCTCCGCGTGGACGTGCGGCTCGTCGCTGCCACCAATGGAGACCTGGCGCAACTCGTCGCCGAACGTAAATTCCGCAGCGACCTTTATTACCGCCTTAACGTCTTTCCGATTGTGGTGCCTCCCCTCCGTGAGCGGCGCGAAGACGTGCCGCTGCTGGTCCGCTACTTCGTCCAGTCCTTCAGCCGCCGCCAGAACAAAACCGTCGAATACATTCCCGCCGACGTGATGGACGCACTGGTCAATTATTCCTGGCCCGGGAATATTCGCGAACTTGAAAACCTGATCGAAAGGGCCGTATTGCTCTCGCCCGGCAAGGAACTGCGCGTGCCGATCGGCGAATTGAAAGCCGCCTCCGCTGCTTTTTCCGCAGCTGCCGGTGCTGGGGAATTGGCTGCCACTCCGGTGGGAATCGCCACGGGATCCAGCGCCGTGTCGTCTCCGATTGCCACTTTGGAAGACGCCGACCGCCAACACATTCTGCGCGCGCTGCGTCAAACCAATTGGCGTATCGCCGGGCCGCGGGGTGCCGCAACCTTATTGGGGATGAAGCGCACCACCCTGCAGGCCCGTATTCGCAAGCTGGGCATCAGGCGCCCTGTCTGACGCGAAACCTGCACTTGGAGAAACCAGGGGACTGTGTTTTCCTGAAAAGGTAAATGATGAATCTGCCGTCAAATCGAAAATTCACTTCTTCCGTGCCATCCATTGTGCTATTGGCGTCGTTCGTCTTCGCGTCGTTTGCAAGCTCGTGCTTTGCGCAATTACCGGTAATTCGGTTTGTCCGCGATCCCGATCCGGCTCCTGACTTCAAGCTCAAGGAAATCGCCGGCAAGGATCTGACTCTCGAGGCGTCTCGCGGCAAAGTGGTGCTTCTGAATTTCTGGGCTACCTGGTGCGGCCCGTGCCGCGAAGAGATTCCGGAATTAATCGCGTTGCAGAACCGCTACAAGGACCGCCTGCAGATTATTGGCCTGGTGGTGGATGACGACGATGAAAAGGAAATCCGCAGTGTGATGGCATCCGAGGGTATCAATTACCCGGTGGCCATGGCGGATAGTGAGACGCGCTTTGCGTATGGCGGTATTGCCGCGCTGCCCACCGTGTTTGTCGTCAACACCGAGGGCCGCGTCGTCCAGAAACACGTCGGCCTCTTCAATCCCGCCCTATATGAAACCGAAGTGCGCGCTTTGCTGGGACTTCCCGTGGCCGCCAAAGTCGAAACCTTTCAGGATGAGGGCGACATTTTTCTGAAGCATGCGGACCGCGCCAAAATTCTTCCCGGCGTGGATATGTCTAAACTCTCCCCCGACCAGCGCGACGCCGCCCTGCACAAATTCAACGCCGAGCCCTGCACCTGCGGCTGCAAATTTACCCTGGCCCAGTGCCGCATTTATGATGCCGGCTGCCAGGTCAGCCAGAAGCGCACCGCGGAAATAATTAAGGCAGTCTCGATGCAGGCGGGCAAGCAGCCAACAAAGGACACGGAGCAGTCGCCTGCTATCCAGCCTGCGCCGGTCGAATCGCCAAAGCCCTGACGTGTTGCCCGGATTTTCTACTCCGCGCGCGGCGTTTTGCAAAATTACTTGTGCAGCAATTCAGTCGCCGCCCCGGTCATCGCCTTCACGCCCGTCCGGATCGCCGGCTCCGGCAAAGGAGCAAACTCACTCGAATGCGGCCCCGGCAACCGCGTCCCCTTTTCCTGTGCTTCTTTCCATTTGGCGGGATCCGTAGCCCCCAGCCAGAACATCGTGGTCGGCGGCTTCGGATCTTCCAGCGCGTACAAACTGAAATCCTCGCTGGCCATAATCGGCTGCCCCGGCCAGACATTTTCCTTTCCCACCGATTTCATGAGCGCCGTTGCCACGCGCTGCGTCAGCGTCGGATCGTTGATCGTCGCCGGCACATTGTCCTTCACGATTTCAATGATCGGCGCGCGTTCCGCCGGAATTCCGGCCGCCTCGGCGATCCCATTGGTGATGCGCTTGATCGCTGCCAGAACTTTTTCGCGCTGTGCCGGCGTCATCGTCCGCACCGTCAACTGCAGGTGGGCCTCGTCCGGAATGATATTGTGCTTCGTTCCCGCGTGGAACGATCCCACCGTTACCACTGTCGGCACCAGCGGATCGGACTCCCGGCTGACGATCGTCTGCAGCGCAACCACCAGTTCCGACGCAATCACAATCGGATCCTTGGTCACAAACGGCGCCGCTCCATGCCCGCCATATCCGCGAATCGTAATGTCCACGGAGTCTGCCCCCGCCAGCATTGTCCCCGCGTGCCACGCCACCTTTCCCGCGGGCAAAGCCGAGGTGTCGTGCAGCGCAACCACATAATCCGGTTTGGGAAATGTTGTAAACAAACCAGCATGCAACATTGCCGAGGCGCCGCCGACTGTTTCTTCCGCCGGCTGCCCGATCATCACCAGAGTTCCACTCCACTTGTCCTTTGTTTCCGCCATCATCTTCGCCGTGCCCAGGAACACGGTCATGTGCAGATCGTGCCCGCAGGCATGCATCACGCCTACCTCTCCGTTCGGCCGTTTCTCGCGCACTTTGCTGGCATACGCCAAGCCCGTATTTTCCGTTACCGGCAGCGCATCCATATCCGTGCGCACATAAACCGTTGGACCGGCCCCATTCTTCAGAACTGCAACCACCCCGTAAGCAGCCAGCCCCGATTCATATTTTCCGAAATGGTCGGTTACTTCGTACCCCAGCTTCTTTAATTGAGCGGCCACCAGCGCGGAAGTTTCTTTTTCTTCTGTCGAAAGCTCCGGGTGCTCGTGCAGATGCTTGTAGGTTCCCACCCAGTCGTTGATGTTCCTGTCGATCCGTTGATCCAGGTCGTCCTGGCCCGCCGCCCGCATCCCCATGACCAGCAATAGCGAGGCAATCCCGAT
>DATLVJ010000745.1:0-3096 GCA_035577585.1 Candidatus Limnocylindrales bacterium | reverse complement strand
CGCCCACTCCCACCTCTCGCCTCTCCTACATCGACTGGCTCCGCGGCCTCGCCTGCCTCCTCATGTTCCAAACCCACTGCTACGATTCCTGGCTCCGACCCGACCTCCGCGACTCCGCCCTCTATCACTGGTCGCAACTCGGCGGCACTCTTCCCGCTCCACTCTTCATCTTCCTCGCAGGGATCTCGATGGCACTCGTCAACGAACGCCTCCGCGAGAAGGGAATTGCCCCCAATACCATCGCGAAACAAACCGGTCTCCGCGGTGTAGAAATCTTTGCTCTCGGCCTCCTCTTCCGCCTCCAGGAATACGCTCTCGGCTATAAATGGGTTCCCTGGACCGATCTCTTCCGCGTCGACGTCCTCAACATCCTTGGCCTCTCCATGACCCTCATGGCTCTGCTCTGCTGGCTCACCTCCGCCAAAGAAATCGCCGCCGCCCGCGCCCGTGGCATCTTCGGTTCTCTCGCCGTGGCAACCGCGATCGCTATGCTCACCCCGCCGCTCTGGACCACCCACCGCCCGCGCTTCCTCCCCTGGCCCATCGAGTCCTACATCAACGGCGTCCACAACTTCCCTGAGCCGCAGCACTGGCTCTTCCCGCTCTTTCCCTGGGCGGCCTTTGCCTTCGCGGGCCTCGCCGTCGGCTTCCTCGTTTACACTTCCTTCGCCCGTCGCAACGAAGCCGTCTTCTTCTTCCTCCTCGGCCTTGCCGGCGTCGCCGCCTGCTACCTGTCCCGCTTCCTCGACGAATCGTCCATCCATCTTTACGCCGTCTACGATTACTGGCACTCCAATCCCAACTTCCTCCTCATGCGCTGCGGAATTCTGCTCATCTTCATGTTCCTCGCTTACGCCTGGTGCCGCTGGGGACTCGCGCAACTCGGCTTCAGCCCCGTCATCCAACTCGGCACTACCTCGCTCCTCGTCTATTGGGTGCACATCGAGTTCGTCTACGGGCGCATCTCCATCCTGCCCAAGCGCGCCTGTTCCATCCCCAAAGCAACTATTGGATTATTTGTGATTTTCCTGGCGATGCTCGCGCTATCAATCCTGCGCACTCGCTATAAGAAGGGAACTATCAAGGTTTCGCAACCGCGGGCGCAACCGGCTTCGGAGCCGGCAACTTGATGATCTTTTCATTTGGCCGCGCCAAGCCGTACTCTTCTCGCGCAATCTTTCGGATCGTCTCCGGATCGCTCTTCAGATCCTGCACGTTCTGCTGCAATTCTAAATTTTCTTTGTTCAGCTTTTCCAATTCCTGGCTGACCTTCTGAATCTCCTGCCGCTTCTGCCGCATCGCCAGGTAGCCGTGCGTCCCGAAAATATCGTGCACCAGCAGCACCGCCACGAACAAGCCCATCAAGTACGGCGCATAGTGCAGCAAACTTTCTTTCGAATTTTTCCGCGATTCGCTCATCAATCCTTCAAAATCCAGTCCGAAGCCTCTTTCACCAGCTTTGCCGTCGCCGCCTCGCTCTCCGCTTCCACATACAAGCGCAACAGCGGTTCCGTCCCGCTCAACCGCAACAACATCCAGCTTCCATCTCCAAACACGAATTTTGCTCCATCCGTGCGGTCCACCGATACAACTTTCCTTCCCAGCAGTGTCGTAGCGTCCACCGCCGCCTTCCGTATCGCATTTGCCTTCTGTTCGTCGCTCAAGTGCAGATTTTCCCGCACCGGGTGAAACTCCCTACCCAACTTTTTGAACATCGCCCGCGTCTGCTCTCCGATCGATGCCCCCCGCGCCGCCGTCATTTCCGCCACCAGCAAACAAGCCAGTATCCCATCCTTCTCCGGCACGTGCCCGCGAATCGTCAATCCCGCGCTCTCTTCTCCGCCCAGCGCAATCTTGTCCTCCCGAATCAACTGCCCGATGTACTTGAATCCCACCGGAGTCTGATACGTCGTCTGTCCATGCGCCTTCGCCGCCGCGTCCACCATCTGTGTTGTCGCCACGCTCCGCGCCGCCGCCATTTTCCAACCCCGCGTCTCCACCAGGTAGTCGTACACCAGCGCCAGAATCAGATTCGGCTGAATCCACGTCCCATCCCCATCCACAATCCCAAACCGATCCGCATCTCCATCCGTTGCCAATCCGATCTTCGCGCCGTTTTCCTTCACGGCTTTTCCGAGTGGAGCCAGGTTCTTTTCATCCACGTCCGGCCCGCTCCCGCCAACCAGACAATCCCTCTCTGTCCGCCGCGCCGTCACCGCAATCCCGTGATCCGCCAGCGCCTTGTCCAGGTAACCCGCCCCCGCTCCATGCAGAGCGTCCGTCACCACCTTCAACTTTACCTTCTGAATCACCTCAAACCGAACCAACTCGTTCAGCCGCTTCAGATAATCCGCTTTGAGATTAACCGTCTCTCCCACATCCTTCTTCCCATGCCCACCCTGCGAACCGCTCCCCGCATCCGATCTTTCCTTCGCTAGTATCCGCGCCACCCGCGCCTCGATATCCTTTGTCACCTCCGGCAAAGCCGGCCCCGCGTCCGAACTCGAAAATTTCAGCCCGTGATACTGCGCCGGATTATGGCTCGCCGTAAAGTTAATCGCCCCATCCAGTTTCCGCCGCTGAATCTCATACGCAATCGCCGGCGTAGGCGTAAACGTCTCGCACAAAAGCGTATAAATCCCGTGCTCCTGCAAAATACTCACCGCCAGCGCCGAAAACTCTTCCGAATAAAACCGCGTGTCGTACCCCACCAGCACCATTGGCCGCTTCTTCTTCTCCGTCAAATGCTCCGCAATCGCCCGCACCGCCAGCCGCACATTCGCAAACGTAAAATCATCCGCAATCAACCCCCGCCACCCGCTAGTCCCAAACTTAATCGGCAACACAATCCCTGTAGTAGCCATAGTCCTCACATTCTACCGCAATCGGTTCTCCGCCTAACGCCATCCATCACATGAACTTGAGGGTGCCCCACCTTTCGCGCCTTTTGCGATAGGTGGGTTCTTACGATCCCATGCCGCCAAACCTCTTCATCTTTTTCCTCTTCTCTCTGCGCTCTCTGCGTCTCTGCGTTATCTTTTCTCTTTCTTCCTCCCATGAATTCCAAATTCGCTACAATCTTCCTTCGTATCCCGT
>DATLVJ010000744.1:0-2101 GCA_035577585.1 Candidatus Limnocylindrales bacterium | reverse complement strand
GAACGGCCGTCGTGGCCCCGGCGATGGCACACCAGTGTGGCCGCACCTTGAGGCCTGCGAGCAACCCGAGCAGCACGATGATTGGCAGCGCGGCAACCAGGGTCGACAGCCACCAATGGCCAAGAGGATCGTACACTTGCGTCCAGGTAATCATCCATCCTCCAAGGAGAGCGATCTTGCCATCTTGCCCGCTCGGAATCGATTAGGGGCGAACGCGCGGAGACTTCTGAATTCTGTTTCACTTGCCCAGCCAAACCTTTCTGCAGGGCATCAATTACCTTCTTCGCGAAGGAAAGTCAAGACAGGAGTCGAGGAAGCGGGCTTTCCGGTTTCCGTTGAACTTACCGCCCAGATGAGCGACATTCAGAGTTGTTCTTGCAAGGAAAAGTACCACTCGATCTGGAGGTAGCTGGCACGCGCATCTTTCTGACGCGGAAGAGTGTTCGAAAGTGAACAGCCTCTCCTCTTTTTAAGGTGTAGTTTCAAAAGAGGAGAGTGTGCAATGGGACACTGGATACAAGCGCGCAGAGGATTGTCGATCGTGCAGTTGCAGATTGCACTTCTGGTACTTGGCGTCATTGTCGCAGGAGCGTTGTTGACTTACTATGCCGCGAATCTCCCGCGTTAAAAGAAAAGAATTCTACTTCGGCGGCGTATTGTTTATGCGGGCAGCGGATCCCAGAGTTGTGCGGCCAGGCCATCCCTCCGCCACTTTCCGGCAAAACACAAACTGGTAGGGTCAGTAAAGCTTACTTGATGGATGCGCGATGCGGCTCCGCCTATGCGGCTGCCATTTTGGGAGCTGCACTTTCGACGCTGAATCTGCTTCCCTGAAGAGGAGACAGCATTTCAATGGCACGAGGAGTGCGCTGGATGCCGCAGGCTATCCACGACCCTTGCCGTGTTTTTCAATCTTTTTTGTCAGGTGCCAGGCGCGGCACCAGTTGCAGCGATAAGCGTGGAGTTCCCTGGGGGCGTCGGAGGTGGCGATCTGGTGTTTGGCCGTGGCCAGTGCCGCGCCTTCGGTCGGGTATTTGCGTTTGCCGCTGACCGGGCATTTGGAGGCGTTGTCCATCGAGAGGCTACCGGGAATTTCCATCATGGGCTAATTCAGGCCACGCGGGCAATCCCCAGAGCGAGTCACAGCAAGATGGCACTTATGCCGACAACGATAGACAGCGTAGCTTGCAAGAAAGTGGTGCTGGTCGGCAAAATTCTTACGGTATTATCGTGGTGTGATCTTTTTTTTCAACGGGTGACCGACCATGACTAGTGCTTCCTCTTCGACTAAAGGCGTGCAGATTTTGGCTCCGTCACATGCTGCGCAGGAGCGGGTGCTGACTCCTGCGGCGCTGGGATTTATTGTGGAATTGCAGCGGCGATTCAATCCGCGGCGCGTGGAACTGCTAGCCGCGCGCGCGGAGCGGCAGAAGCGCCTGGATGCGGGCGAAAAGCCGGATTTCTTACCGGAGACGAAATCGATTCGCGAATCGGATTGGACCGTGGCGCCGATTCCGGCGGATCTGATGGACCGCCGCGTGGAAATCACCGGCCCTGTGGACCGCAAAATGATCATCAACGCGTTGAACTCCGGAGCAAAAGTGTTCATGGCGGACTTTGAGGATTCGAACACACCGACGTGGTCGAACCAGATCGAAGGGCAAGCCAACCTGATGGACGCGGTGCGGCGACGGATTACGTATTCGGACCCAGCGTCGGGAAAAAACTACAAGTTGAATGAGCGGACGGCAGTGCTCCTGGTGCGCCCGCGCGGCTGGCATTTGGATGAGAAGCACGTTCTGGTGGACGGCCAGGCGATGTCCGGCGCGTTGTTTGATTTCGGCTTGTACTTTTTTCACAACGCGAAGGAACTGCTGGCGCGCGGAACGGGTCCGTACTTCTACCTGCCGAAAATCGAAAGCCACCTGGAAGCGCGCCTATGGAACGACATTTTTCTGCACTCGCAGGACGCGCTGGGCGTAAAGCGCGGCAGCATTCGCGCCACCGTGCTGATTGAAACCATCCTGGCCGCGTTCGAGATGGATGAGATTCTCTACGAACTGCGCGAGCATTCATCCGGCCTCAATTGCGGCCGCTGGGA
>DATLVJ010000743.1:0-3612 GCA_035577585.1 Candidatus Limnocylindrales bacterium | reverse complement strand
CTGTGCTCCGCAAAAACTTTGTTTGAGCCCGAATCGCTGCTCTTAACGTTCTGTAACATGCGATCCTGAGTGTTCATGTCGGGCTCATTGATCTTCCGGGCTTTTGCACACTGCTTTCGCACATTGCCTTCGGTCGTGTTCGACTTGGTCCGACTGGCTTTCCTCGCGGCGCATTCCCGCAGCGCTCTAGCTGCGCAGAACCTTTTTTTGCGCAAGCAACTGGCACTCTTCCAGGAGCGGAAGGTCAAACCACGGAGGGCCGACGATTCCACTCGGTGGATGATGGTGACCCTGAGCCGAATGTTCCATTGGCGCGATGCGCTCGTGAACGTGAAGCCGGATACGCTACTCCGTTGGCACCGCAAAGGATTCCGGCTCTTCTGGCGCTGGAAGTCCAAGCCAACGGGCAGACCTCGCTTGATCAAAGACCTTCGTGATCTGATTTGGAAGATGGCCACGGAGAACCCCTCGTGGGGAGAGGAGCGGATCGCCAACGAGTTGAAACTGAAACTGGGAATCCGGGTCTCACCCCGGACCGTCGGGAAATACGTACACAGCGGAGGTCCGCGACGAGAGCCGGATCCGAAACAGCGCTGGCTGACCTTCGTCCGGAATCACGCCAAAGCGATTGTGGCGTGCGACTTCTTCGTCGTAATCACGGCGACGTACCGCACCTTTTACATATTCGTGATCATCGATGTGGGAACACGACGAATTCTCCACCACAATGTGACCGCTCACCCGACCGCGCAGTGGACCTTGCAGCAGTTCCGAGAGGCGCTGCCGGGCGATCATCCGTATCGGTTCGTGATCCATGACCGGGACAGTATCTTCTCGAAGCGGTTGGACAAAGAAGTGACGCAGCTTGGCGTGAGAGTTCTTCGAACTCCCGTGCGGGCACCCGTGGCAAACTCCATCTGTGAACGGTTCGGCGGGACATTACGTCGAGAGAGCCTGGACTTCCTAATTCCGCTCAACGAACGCCATCTGAAAGTGACTATCAAAAAATGGGGATTCCAATACAATCGGGGCCGGCCTCACTCCTCGTTAGGTCCGGGAATTCCGGAACCCGACGAGGACAGTGTTCCGGCCAGCGGCCACAGACACAAGCTGCCCGCCGGTTACCGGGTTGTGAAGACATCGGTGCTTGGCGGCTTGCATCATGAATATCGCCTAGTGAAGGACGCGGCTTAGCGACGATTATTGTTTTTGCGAAGCACAGTCAGAAGACTCGCCATCTTGTCATATGACAGATGAACGCGGTCCTCCCGCTCGTCCACCAAAACAGTTGTTGGAGCGTAGGAGCCAGCATCGGGAATATGCTTTGCCATTTCCTTCATGGTTAGCGGATTGCCAATCACCAGCCGCACGCTTTTCGGTGTCTGGAGCCCGGTTTCTTTGCGCAGGAGAGCGCCATGATCAAATTGCAGGAACAACATCAGCCCCGTCTTTCCTGCATCCCGGCGGATGATTTTTTCCAACTCAGCGAAGGACTGCCCTTCCTTGGAGGCTTTCGTGAACTCGACCATATCAAGACGCCCGACGGCCGCTTTCACCGCCGCCACGACAGACTCAAACGGCTTAGAGGATGTCACGCTAAACGCTCGATTTCCACTCTTCTGATCGGCATCTCATTGCTCCTTTCGAGAGCTCTCAGAAGCTCGCCAAAAGATAATCCCGGAGACGGTGCAGCACCCTCTCCCTATCCGCAGAGTCGGGCTAGCCGCAAGCTTCACTCGAGAACCCGAGCGCTAGAGTTAATGCCGCCATCATCGTCAACCGTATACCGGATCTCGATGGGATTGCAGCAAACCTCGCAATCCTCGATGTACGTCTGGCGCCGCACTGACGTGTCCAGCACCATTGAGATTCTCTTCCAGCAGTACGGACAGGTAAAGAAGTACTCCATGGGTTGTGGCTGAGGGCGTTGAGCGTGACTTTTCTACCTGCAGCTCAGGCTCTCGTATAGTCGATTCCGGTTGCAGTTCGTCACTGCGCGGGGGACTGACCAGTTCCTCGATTTGTTCCAGCGCCTGCGCCAAGTCTGTTACCAACCTATCAGGTTGATAGCGTTCGAAACGGGCCTTGGCTTTCTCTGCATTGCCCGCGAATCCCCACATACCGGCGACCAGCTTGATTTTGGGAAAGCGCCCCCGTATTTGCTTGCAGATCATGCGCGCGGGTGCAAATGCGTAAGGGGGCAAGGCCGAGACACAAATCACGTCATCAATTCCTGGATCGGCCAACGCCAACATTTCAAGGGGCGGCGTGCCGTGGGGGAAGGAAAGGGCCACGTAGCCCTCCTGCTCCAGGAGTTGAGCCAGCATCGCGGCCGTTATCTCATCGGCCTGATCGTGCGCCGGAAGGCACAGTATCCTGCCACTGAATTGCACTGCCGGGCCTGGCTCTCGAGCGGCGGCGCCTTCCTCCTCCGGCGAACTCAGCACAGAATGATACTCGGAGAACTCGGCAATCATTTCATTGATGCTTAAGAAAAGGAACTCTTCGTGCGCGACATCAATCGTCCCATTATGCCGGTCTTGTTCGGCCAGGCTTAAGGCAGGGATGAGGACCGCGTCGTATAACTCGATCAAGCGCCTGCCCTTCAGAAATGAGTCGACAACAGCACGCGCCTCCGGTTGATCCATGGCGAGCAACCGCTGATAAAGTTGAGCCTCGGCTTCGAGAGCCTGCTCATCCCCTAGGAGCACGTGTAGAAATGAGAGTTGCGGAAAATAGCGGCCCAACACAACCACGCAAACCGTGAGCGGCGTGGACAAGATGAGGCCGGCGGGTCCCCACATCACGGTCCAAAAAACCGCCGTCACCAGTAGCGCGAGCGAAGATATTCCCGTATGCGCGCCGTATAGCCAGGGCTCGACGAAGTTGCCGATGATGAGTTCAAGGCCGGCAAACAGCAGGAACACAAGCATCGGTGGCAGCCACCCGTCAAATACCGCTAGCGAGAGTATGATGGGCAGCGTGGCGGCAAAAAGTGTGCCAACGTAGGGCACAATGCGCATAATGCCAGCCAGGACTCCCCATAGCACGGGATTGGGCACGCCAATCAAGTAAAGGCCGATCGCAAACAGCATCCCGAAACCTGCGTTGACCAGGAACTGGATGAACAAATACCGGCTGACGCGTTGCGCTGCATCGTCGAGCGCTTGCGTCATCATATTCAGCTGGCCGAGCCCGACAAGCCGAAGAAGGCGATTCCTTAAGTCCTCCCGCTTGACCAGCATGAAAATCGTAAAAATTAGGATGATGCCCGCGCGTCCCAGGGGCGCAAGAAATGGTTTCACGAAATCGGGAAGGTCGGCCAATCCGTTGGTCCTGGTCTGGACGATCTGTACGGGCACGGGAGGTCCCACAATTTTCGGCGCGTTGCGCTGTTTCTGATTCTGCGCCGAAGGTGCGGGGACAATCGCCGGAGCGTCTGGACCCGAGATCTCCCGGCCAATGTCTTTAGCGCTGTCGGCGGCGCGGCCTAATGGGCCCTTTCCACGGTTACGAAGAGTTTCAATTTTGGAGTGGATGTTTTGGCGATACGTGGGCAACTGGCTGGCGACATCAACGAGTTGGCCCGCTATGATCCAGGTAATCCAGCCG
>DATLVJ010000742.1:0-5879 GCA_035577585.1 Candidatus Limnocylindrales bacterium | reverse complement strand
TACGCCACCAGCAGTGAACGTCTTAGGCTTCCTCTCGAATAGCTCGTATGCCTGCTCCGCAGTACTTGGCTGAGCTGAGAACGTATACATTTCCTTAGAAACGATGTCCGTTTCACCCCCCACTGCCCGCGCAAACAATTCCGTCGGCTCAAAAATCGGCGGGCGGATTTCCCCGAATCCAAACGTGCCGAACACCTCGCGCGCGGTTTGCTCCACCCGGTTCCACAATTCGGTCTCCGGCGGAAGCAAATCCCGCGTCCCCTTGATTGCCTGAAATTTCTTTTTCTCAGCCATGAGTCCCTGGAATGCCCCGTCCGCCCCGTTCAGCCTTCCAACTCGCTCCAATCTATTTGTTCCCCGCGCCCCGCGGCTTCCTCGCGGTAAATTTCCCGGTAGCCCGAATACCGTTCCGCATATTTGCCAATCGATTCGCAATCCGCTTCCGTCAATTCTCTTTTCACTTTACCGGGTGAACCCATCACCAAACTTCCCGCCGGAATCACCGTACGCTCCGTAATCAAAGTCCCCGCCGCGATAATCGAGTTTTCGCCGATCACCACGCCATTCAAAATGATGCAGCCCATCCCTATCAAGACATGAGAGTGGATGTTGCACCCGTGCAGCGTTACCGAATGCCCCACGGTGACTTCGTCGCCGAGCACCAGCGGATACTCATCCTTCATAACGTGCAGCACGCAACCGTCCTGAATATTCGTGCGCTTGCCGATCCGGATGTGGTGCACATCTCCGCGCACCACGCTCATCGGCCAAAGGCTCGACTCTTCGCCGATCACTACGTCGCCAATCACCACCGCCGCGGGATCGATATAGGCCGACGCCGCAATCCGCGGAAATTTGCCTTTATATGGACGGATATCCGGTGTGCGCATCAAGAACTCAATTTTCCCGTAAGTGATTGCAGGAGCGAGAAATACACCGCCCCTGCGTGTTTCGCGAGCCGCCAGCGAATACCCAAGATAGCATCCGCTTCGCCCCGCTGACAAGAAAACCGCCTGCGCCAGAGCGCGCCAAATTGTCGCGCTCTGGACGCCCGTCGCGCTTCACGCCATACTTTCTCTGTGGAAACCCGCTGCGCTCAATGCAATGCGCCAATGACCTGCAAGCAGGAAAGCGGTTGCTGGTGCGCCGAACTGCCGCACGTCGTTCCCATGCCCCCGGCCGATGCTCCCGCTGCAGCTTGCCTCTGCCGCAACTGCCTCGTAGAAAAAATAAAAGCCGCCGGTGCATGCTCCACCAGCGGCGTCTGTCCCATCCCAAATACTTCGGCTTTGCGCGACTAGGCCACTAACTTTTACATTAACCGACCTGAAGGTCGGCCACTACAAAATTCATCGATAGCTTAATCGATCTCCACCGCCGGCCCCGTCGACGTCGCGCCCACTTCCGCCAGCCGCGCCGTCACCGCTTTCGCCATGCGGTAAAGACTCTGCGCCGCCGGCGCCGATTCTCCCTGCGCCGCCACCGGGCTGCCCGTATCGCCACCCATGCGGATTCGCGGATCAATCTCAATCTCTCCCAGTACCGGCACGCCGTAGGCCACCGCAGTCTTCGTCCCTTCACCGTGCCCGAAAATATCCACCGGCTTGCCGCAATGCGGGCACGCAAACGTGCTCATGTTTTCCACCACACCGAGCACTTCCACATTCACCTGGCGAAACATCTCAATCGCTTTGCGCACATCCGCCACCGCCACCAGCGAAGGCGTCGTAACAACCACCGCACCAGTCACCGCCACGGTCTGGATCAGCGTCAACTGCACGTCGCCGGTTCCCGGCGGCAAGTCTATCACCAGGTAGTCCAGCTCGCCCCACTCCACGCTGCGCAAAAATTGGGTGATCACGCTATGCAGCATCGGCCCGCGCCAGATCACTGGCTTGTCGCCCGGATTCAGCAAGCCCATCGAAATCATTTTCACGCCTTGCGCGTTCACGGGAATAATCCGCTGTTGCGGAGTGGCCATCGGCTCTTGCGTCGAGCCAAGCATGATCGGCACATTGGGCCCGTACACGTCCGCGTCCAGCAAGCCGACCTTGTGGCCCATCTTCGCCAGCGCCAGTGCCAGGTTTACCGCCACGGTCGTTTTCCCTACGCCGCCTTTTCCGCTGGCCACGGCCACTAGATTTTTCACACCTGGTATTCCCTGCCTTTGCGGCGCTGGCTGTTGTCCCGGCATCGTTCCTGGTGGCATATGTCCTCTTTGTTTCCCGAATCTCAGGCGTGGATCTTGAGTTGTTAGTTGTCAGTTTTTAGTAGTTAGTTCTTAGTTCGAAGCTTGCAGCAATTTTAGAAACTGTCTCCGCCTCCCCAGTGACTCGTTCGTGCCCCTGCGCTGGTCACTGGTCGCCGGCCACTGGCCGCTTCTTCCTCACGCCCCGTGGCACTTCTTGTACTTCTTCCCCGAGCCGCATGGGCAGGGATCATTGCGGCCCACCTTCGCGCCAGCGCGCACCGGTTTCGGAGCTTCCGCCTGCGCCGCTCCTGTCTGAAATTGCAAATCCTTCTGCTGGCGCTCTTGTTTGCGTTCCAGCGCGCGCGCGAAATCTGGCAACTTTTGCGCCGGAGCCTCTTCGGCCCGTGCCGCGGCGCTGGCTGCAGCCGCGACCGCGCTCGGCGGGCGCTGGCGCGGCGGCTCCGCCTGAGGTTCTCTTGCGCCAGGCGGCGCTTCTCCCTGCTGGATCTGCACGTGGTACAAATACCGGATCGTCTCGTTGTCGATGCGCGCCATCATGTCTTCGAACAGGATGAACGCTTCCTTCTTGAATTCGACCAGCGGATCTTTCTGGCCGTAGCCGCGCAGGCCGATGCCTTCCTTCAAATGGTCGAGTGAAAGCAAGTGGTCTTTCCACTGCGAATCCACCACGTCCAGAATGATTCGCCGCTCCAGCCAGCGCAGCAGGTCCGGGCTGAACTGTTTTTCCTTCTCGGCGTAGCGCGCCTTCACCGCGTCCACGAGTGCTTCGCCCAACTGGTCGTGGTTCAGCGCAGCGGGGTCCGCCCCCGCCGCTTTGGCGTCAAGTCCAAACTGGCTGTTCACCTCGGCCAACAACTGCGCCGTGTTCCACTGTCCGGGATGCTGCTCGCGCGGGCAATAGGTATCCACCAGCTCTCGCGCCACGTCTTCCGCAATCCCGAGCACGTAATCCCGCTGATCTTTTCCTTCCAGCGCGGAGCGGCGAATCGCATAAATCGTCTCGCGCTGCTTGTTCATTACGTCGTCGTATTCCAGCAGGTGTTTGCGCGCGTCGAAGTTCTGCGCCTCCACGGATTTCTGCGCGTTTTCGATGCGGTTTGAGATCAGCTTCGATTCGATCGGCACGCCTTCCGTCATTCCCAGCCGGAACATCATCTGCTTCACGCGCTCGCCGCCGAAAATGCGCATCAGGTCGTCTTCGAGCGACAAAAAGAACCGGGAGGAGCCCGGATCGCCCTGGCGTCCGGCGCGCCCGCGCAACTGGTTGTCGATGCGCCGAGCCTCGTGCCGCTCCGTGCCCAAAATATGTAATCCACCGAGCGCCACCACTTCGTCGTGCTCCGCTTTGCACTGATCCGCGAACTGCTGGTAAACCGGATCCCACTGGTCCTTGGGCACCTGAAAAATCTTTCCCTCGTGCTGAAACAAGACCATCTGGACAGCCGCAGCCGCCGGCGCATCGCCATTCGTGCTGTCCGCGCCAATCACGGCGGGCGCAGCCGCATACGGAATCGCCAGCTTGTTCTTCAGGAAATGTTCGCGTGTCATGGACTCCGGATTTCCGCCGAGCAGGATGTCCGTGCCGCGGCCGGCCATGTTCGTGGCCACCGTGACCGCGCCCTTGCGCCCCGCCTGGGCCACGATGCGCGATTCACGCTCGTGCTGCTTCGCATTCAGCACCTGGTGCGGAACTCCGGCCTTCTTCAAAATTTCCGCAATCGTCTCGGACTTCTCGATCGAAATCGTGCCCACCAGCACGGGTTGTCCGCGCTCGTGATAGTGGCGGATTCCGTTGGCGAGCGAATTGTCTTCCTGCATGATCCCGTTCACCACCGCTTCGAACTTTTCCTTCTCGGTGCGGTAAACGACGTCGGGATTCTCTTTCCGGATCAGGGTACGGTTCGTTGGGATCACCACCACGTCCAGGTTGTAAATCTTGCCGAACTCGGCAGCTTCGGTTTCCGCGGTACCGGTCATGCCAGCCAGCTTCTTGTACATGCGGAAATAGTTCTGAAAGGTGATCGTCGCCAGAGTCTGGTTTTCCCGCTCGATCTTCACGCCTTCTTTTGCTTCCACGGCCTGGTGCAAGCCGTCCGACCACCGCCGCCCCGGCATCTGGCGCCCGGTAAACTCGTCGACGATGATTACCTCGCCGTCTTTAACGACGTAGTCCACGTCGTTTTTGTACAGGGTGTGCGCCCGCAGCGCCTGGTAAACGTGGTGGATCTGCTCCATGTGCGCTGGATCGTACAAGTTCCCCAGCCCCAGCAGCCGCTCGCACTTGCTAACGCCCTCTTCGGTCAGCGTGGCCGTGCGGTGCTTTTCATCAAGCGTGTAGTCGATGTCCTGAATCAGCTTGGGGATGATTTTGTCGATCTTGAAATACTTGTCGGTGGATTCCTCGGAAGGACCTGAAATAATCAGCGGCGTCCGCGCTTCGTCGATGAGGATGGAGTCCACTTCGTCCACAATCGCAAACTGGTGTCCGCGCTGCACGCAACTCGCCAGGTCGTACTTCATGTTGTCGCGCAGGTAATCGAAGCCAAATTCGTTGTTGGTGCCGTACGTCAAATCCGCCGCGTAAGCCGCCCGCCGCTGCACGTCATCGAGATCATGCACGATTACGCCGACTGTCAGTCCCAAAGCTTTGTAAAGAGGGCTCATCCACTCGGCGTCGCGCCGCGCCAGGTAATCATTCACGGTGACGATATGCACACCACGCCCGGCCAGCGCGTTCAGCGCGGCCGGCAACGTCGCCACCAAAGTTTTCCCTTCGCCGGTCTTCATTTCGGCGATTTTCCCGTCGTTCAGCACCATTCCGCCGATCAACTGCACGTCGAAATGCCGCATCTTCAGGAATCGCCGTCCGGCCTCGCGCACCAGGGCAAATGCCGGCACGATCGCACCTGCCAGCGCATTCTGCAACTCGTCTTTGTAAGTGGGCTCGGCTGGGTCCGCATCCTTCAACTGTTCCTGCACCTGAGTGCGCAGGGCAGCAAAGCGCTCTTTCAGTTGTTCGTCGCTCAACGGCTGCACTTCTGGCTCCTGCGCGTTCATCGCAGCAACCAGTGGCTCCAGTTTTTTCAGGTCGCGCTCGTGCTTCGTCCCGATAAACCGCGCGATAACGCCGTCGACTACCTTGGCTAAATCCATGAAAGTTTCGCCGTCTCCTGACGGGGGTACATAAGCTCGCGGCCCTGCTTACTCCGGCCGCACCACCCAAACAATTCATTGTAACTGGTCAGGCGCGCTCCCGCCAAGAAACACCACGACTTCAGAGCGCATCGGCGGGGCCAGCATTGGAGCGGGCCTTCGGAAAGAGGAGGCGATTCGAATATCACGCCTGGAGACGCGAACCCCGAGGAACAATAAAAGTGAAAATCAGTGCGCCGGTTCGGACTTTTGTACAGTGGTGGCGGGCGAGGCGGATGGAGCGGATTTCGGATGTTCGAAACTTTCGCGGTTCAGGCGCGCTTCGCCGTCCACGAGCGCGGTGAATTCCACGTCCTTCGGAATTGTGACGTCTTTGCCTGAATTGAGCGGCAGCACCGCGTCGGCCGAGGTATTTGAAGTGCCGGAGGCCTCTTGATAACAGCGCACTTTGATCTGTTCTCCGTCAGCCAGCGTCATGGAAGTAATACTGAACGCCAGCTTGCCGCCGTGGCCG
>DATLVJ010000741.1:0-12558 GCA_035577585.1 Candidatus Limnocylindrales bacterium | reverse complement strand
TCATTAATTCTTTCCTCCCAAAAGCAAATCGGGCGGGCTCTCTTTCGAGAGCCCGCCCGATCTTGGTCCTTCTGTTTCCTGTGAATCGCTAGAACGTGAGCATCAACTGCATCTGCAACACGCGCGGCTGCGATATGGTCTTGGTGCTCTGCCCGAACCGCGGGTCATTGATGTTGAAATTGGCGATTCCGGAATTCGGGTCAACAGGGACCGCAAACACCGGGTGGTTCGTCAGGTTGAATGCATCGGTTCGGAACTGCAATTTGACCTTCTCGGTGATGTCAAACATTTTCGACGCGGACATGTTCCAATCAAAATAAGATGGAGCGTTGAACGCATTGGATTGCAGGTTCCCCACCTCTCCCGGTTGCGGGTTGCAGAAACCACCGGTAACCGCGGGCGTGCAACCACCCAGTTGCGGATCAGTCGGCGCGCCCGTGCCATTCGGGCTCACCAGAATTGGGTTGATAATGAACACCTGTCCATTTGTCTGCTTGAAAGTTCCCACATCGCCGCTGATCTGCTGATGGGTCAAAGTAGCTACGGCGGTGTTGTTGTACGAGCGCGATCCGCCGCGATTGAATGTCGCGTACTGCGACACGATCGAGAACGGCGCGCCGCTCTGCCACGTAAAGATTGAGCCGGTTTGCCATCCATTCACCAACAGACCTAGCGCTCTGCCTGGCGATCCGAAGAGTCTGTGGCCCCGGCCAATCGGGAGCTCGTAGGTGAAGTTCGCCTTGAACGCGTGCGTCAAGTCAAACGGGGCACGAGCCTTCTCCAAGCCTGGCCGTGCGTTGTCCTGGAAAGGCTGAAACTGCGACTGCGATCCGGCAAAATCGGTCATGACCTTGCTGAACGTGTAGTTCGCCTGGAAATACACGCCTCGGCTGAACCGCCGCCGCACCTCCACGCTGCCCGCGTGATAGGTTGAACTCGAGGTGTTCTTCAGAAGGTCCCCACCCATAATGAATGGATTGGGAAACCAATTCACCAAATTCCCCGGCCCCGGGGGTGTACCTGTACCACCGTAAAAAAGCGAGGTGTCGAATAGGTTTTGGTGGTAGATCGAAATCAATTGGCCTATCTGCCCTTGCTGAATCAAGGTGTTAACGGTGCTATTTCCTATGGCGCCACCGTAAATGTAATTAAAAAACGGGAGGCAGGTCGATCCAGGGGCGTCGCCAGAGCAGCCGAACGCCGGATCAAACGTCCCGTTTGCGGTCAGCGAGGCAAATCCCCTAGCTCTCGCGTCCTGGAAGTCCTGGAAGAACGTGTTAGTGGGGCATGGTACACCGGCCGCAGTGGCTGCTGGATTGCACACTGCCGTGGCGTTAAAATTCAGTTGGTTCACGTCGATCGCGCGGAACAGTCCCACACCATGATTTCCAACGTAACTCACCTGCACGGATGTGTTCCAGCCGATATCCCTCTGAACACTCAAATTCCATTGTTGGATTTGCGGAGGTTTCAGATGCGGGTCAATGCCATAACCAGCAAGATTGCCGATGAAACCGCTTGAATTGGTTGCGTTGAGTGCGTTGGTGTTGAAGTCGATGGGAACCTGAAACGGCGGAGGCGCTACCACATTTGCGCCAAGCGGGTTAGTAACAGTTGGCCCAAATAGTTGGGCATTGGAATTGGTTGTGCTCAAGCCGGTATTCCCCGCCGCCGCATTGTTTGCGGCTGTGAAGAATTCGTCGTTCACATAGTTCAGGCTATACCCGGCGCGGACAGCGGTCTTTCCGTTACCTTTGGGGTCCCACGCGATGCCGATGTTCGGCGAGAACGCCTTCCAGTAGCCCCCATAAAGTCCACGCGGGCTATTCCCTCCCGCAAAATTTACAGTCGCATTTCCCAGCAGCACCTGGTTGATGTTCGTTCCCTGCGGAATTTCCGGCAAAAGCACCAAACCATCCCGCTCGTCAACCGGGCCATAGTAATCCCATCGCAGCCCATACGACAGGGTCAGCCGGGGGTTGACTCGCCAACTGTCGGCCGCGTAAATCGCATACTGGTTTTGCCGGTAGTTGCGATCCTCTGGTGCGTTCTTGAATCCAGAAGTCTGGCTGGTTGCATTGAAGGTCTGCGTCACGTTATCCAGGATACCCGCAACGGCGGCGGCTAGAGCGACTGCGTTAGTGCGATCGGCCGTCGAGATTCTGTACGCGGAGGTGGAGCCTAGAAAATCGCTGCCGAAGTACCCCTCCGGGTTCGAGTCGCTGAATCCCAATGCATACGACGGATAAAACCCAAACTGGTTCGCCGTCGCGATTGTGATGCGGTTCACAGACCCGCCGAATTTGATGGTGTGGTTTCCCTTTGTAAAGGTGGCGTTATCGAGTCCCGTCCATGTCCGGGTGTTCCGGCCTTGTGGCAGGAAATTCGGATTGGGATCCGTGAACGGCAGGGTTGTGTCATCGAGCACGAAGGAGCCGAACTTCTGCCCTGTCGTGAACGTCGCGGGCGCAAGGTTAAACCCGAACCGCGCTTCGTTTGTTATCGTTCCTGTTGGACTCCACCGCCATGACAGCGACAAAAACTTGGTGGTGTCGTTATTCTGCACCAGCGGCACGGTGTTAAAGGAGGTGTCGATGTCCGGGCGGTCCACCACTTGCCGGTTCCATGCGAAGGTGCCGGAGATTGTATTGTGGAGATTTAGATTGTAATCCACTCGCACACCTGTGTTATCCAGGGTGTTGTCGCTTCGGGCGTTTAGCTGATAACCGAGCAGGTTTACCCCGTCCCCGACGCGGGTATTATTCGCTTTATTCGCTGGGATCTGCTGGACCAATGCCAGCATCGTCGGGTCGGCCGTAAAGATGGTAGCCGGCGGCAATGGCGCGTTCGGATTGGCTAGAGTTTTGCGGTTAGGATTGCTCGTCTGTGTGGTGAAGAGGTCCACCGTCTTTGCGCCAGCCGGATCGGGATTTCCTGCGGCATCGAATGGCGTAAATGTAAAAGGCAGCGTCGGGTTTGGACCTGATAGCGCCGCGAGGATGTCCGGGCTAATCACTGTGGTGATGTTCGGCGCCTCCTGCTTCAATCTCAGCAATTCGTAATAACCGTAAACGAAGAGCTTGTCCTTCTTGATCGGCCCGCCGAGGTTCCCTCCACCCTGGTTCCGCACTAGTCTAGAATTCGGCACGCCGCTCGCATCGTTGAACCAGTCGTTTGCTGCCCAGCCGTTCGTCCGGTAATTCCAGAACCCTTGCCCATGCCAGTTGTTCGTACCCTTCGGAGTTACAATGCTGACTTGCGATGAGCCGCCGCCATTTTCCGCACCCGAATTCTGATTGACAATCGTGAACTCCTGCACTTGGCTGCTGAACGGCAGGTTCGGGCTAAAATCCAAACCATTTTCACGGATAAAGTTGTCCTGGATGTTGATGCCATCCAGCGTCAGGTTCGAATAGGTTGTCCGCTGGCCGCTGATTACTGTGGTCGTAGGCCCGTTAGGACCGCTGTTATTCACGCCTGCTTCCAGGCCCAGAAGGTTCAGGGGATTCCGATCCAAAATCGGCAGGTCTTCGATCTGTTTCTTTTCGACCGTGCTGGATACTTCCGTATCCGTGGTGTTCACTACCTCGGCTCCCGCTTCTACTGTAATCGTCTGTTTGGATGGACCCACTTCCAACCTGATCGGCGGTACCGAGTAGTTGGTCGACGCGTCCATTTTGATATTCGCGACCACCGCTTCCCGGAAACTCGCGGTCGACACTGAGACGCGGTATAACCCGCTATCAATGCTCGAAAACTGAAACGCGCCGGTCGAACTCGTGGTGGTTAGGTACGTATAGTTCGTCCCCTGGTTGGTCAGCGTCACGTTCGCGCCTTCCACGGGCAACCCTTGCGGATCCAGAACCGTTCCTACGATCGACGCCGTCGGTGTCTGCGCGGACACCGGGCCAACAAACGCCAGCCCACCGATCAACGCCACCACTGCACACACCACCCCATACACCCTCGTCACCCTGCGGAAGTCCATGCTTCCTCCTTGGAACCAATTGAAATCTTTGCCTACACAAAGCGCGGAAATGGGCGGAACCATCTTCAGTTCGCGAGCGAACTGCCGACTCAAATTTTTGAAGAATTTCGGTTGCTCGGAGCCATTCCCACCCGCGGAGAATTCACCGGCAACAAAAAGTGCTGCGAAGGACAGGTGCAATCAATTTTCCACTCGCGAATTCTTTTGGAATTCGGTTTCCATGCTAACTATCTATTTTTCAACAGATTAAAAATCACTCCAAGCTAGCTCTGCCAGTCGTGCTCCATATTTCATATGCTTATCCGTATCCCCTCCGCAATTGCGGATTTTTCGGCTGCGTGCGGTGGCAACCCTATACAACGAAAAAGGCGCCCTGGATTTCCAGGGCGCCCTTTGAGAGCCTCCGCTTGTCGCGGCTAGCCAGACAGCTGAGCTAGGTTAGAACTGGAACCTCAGCCCAAGTTGCAGTGTGCGGGGATTGCTGGAAAACGCCCCTTGGGTATCCAGGAAGTTTTTAGCTCCTGGATTCAAGAATGTGCGGTCCGTCGTGAATCCGAGGTTGGTCACATCATTCAGGGGAGCGGGATTGAACTGCGCATGGTTGAACACGTTGTAACCGGTCGCAATGAATTGGAGGTTGTAGCGTTCTGTAAAGGCGAACGTCTTTACGAAGCTGAGGTCCCAACTATTGATCGCCTGCATTTTCAGCGTGTTCCGGCCAGCTGTGGCCCTGGCGTATGTAGCCGCCATGATGTATTGAGCGGTAGGGTTCTTGGCCAGATAGCCGACGATATTTGCGGGTGCAGCCGCATCACACTGCGGGCCTGTCGGGATGTCATTATTGCAGAGATTCTGCACAGCGGAGCCGGTATTCGCAATGCCACCCGGATTGAAGATGGCTCGGTCGCCCGCGCTGTCTCCATTCCCGTTCGAGTCGGTACCCGACTGCACGCTCATCCACTGACCGGTCTGGTAGGTATAGATTGGAGAAATCTGCCAGTTCCCGACGAGATTCTTCATCACCCAACTGGAGTGCTTGAAGTATGGAACGTCATAGACCAGGGCAAGTGTGAACCGATGCCGGTGGTCCAGCGCTGAATTTGAACGGTCGGCCGCCAAATTCTGGAAGTCCTGAGTGCGGCGTGGCGTCAGATAGGTTGAGAAGAAGTCTGCCGTGGAGTTGTCAATTGTCTTGCTGTAAGTGTAAGCACCGACGAACTGCACTCCATGAGACATACGCTTCGTTAACTGTGTGGCCAACGAGTGATACGTCGAATGGCCGTTCGGCTGGAAGGATACGAGCGGCTGGGCGTCGAAACCGGCGGCTTCATATGCCGGGACAAAGCTATCCCCATTTCCGTAAGCGCCTGCCTTAATTCCGGCCTTCGTATACGGTAGGGCGTCAAGCGCCGCCGGCCCTGGATCCTGCAGAAACGTCGGCAGAAAAACAGTGCTATTGATCAGCGGTTGCTTATTAAGCCGTTCCTGGGTGTTCAGGTGAATTCCGCTCGTCCCCACGTAGCGCACTTCCGCTGTGAAGTCCTTTGCGAAATTATGCTGCACACCAAGCGTCCAGGTAATTGCCTTCGGATCCAGTTGGTTGACCACAACCTGGTTCGCTGTATTTTCCCGCTGCGTTATAACATCAGGAAAAGTCACGATCCCGCCAGACGTTGGTGGGATTCCACCATTCGCAAGAAAATTCGGCGTTTGATTATTCAAATCCACGTCGACAGTCCCGCTCAACTGGGGCGGCAACGACAATATTCCTATGTTGTCGTAGAGCACGTCGTAAGCGACGGCAAACCCTGCGCGGATCGAAGTATTTCCGCTGGATCCAGGTGTATAGGCGATGCCGATGCGAGGACCCCAATTGTTCTTGGGAGCCTTCGGCTCAGCGAAGCTAATGAGCCCAGGAACGCTTGCCGCCTCGTTTAGTTTTTGCGCGCGTTCACCAAACGGGATAGTCGTGTATTCGTAGCGCACACCATAATTGAGGGTGAGATTTGGGCGGATGCGCCAGCTGTCATTTGCAAACCAGTAGAGCGCGACCTGGTCGCCATAGTATACGGGGTTGCCCAAGCTGCGCTCACCGAGCACATCCGGACTCAAATCCAGCAGGTAGCTTGAGATGGAGCTGTATTCATAATCGCCGCGTGAGCGTTGTGTAAAAGACTGAGGCGAAATGTATTTGCGCGCCTCAATACCAACCTTCAGTGTATGGCGACCTTTAACCCACGTAAAGTTGTCACGCAGTGAGTATACGTTTTGGTAGGTGTACTGTGGACCATTCGGGTCCGGACCCATTTGAAGAGCGTTGAGGTCATCAAACGTCAGATTTGGAAAGTTGTGCGAGCCATCCGTATTCTCAAGCCCGGGGAAGTTGAAATTTCCCGAAGAGGTCAAGCTGTATGTGCGGTTGAACCCGAGCCCGAATTCATTGCTCAAGTATGAGTTGAATGTGTGGTACTCGTTGATCGTGACCAACCGATTCGTGTTCGCCGGATTCGTCAAATAAAATGCCGGCAATGTCGGGGTGATGTCGATGGCCGTTAAATCGTTGGAAATATAGGCGCCGCGAATCTGGTCCTTTGGCGAAATGTCATAATCGAGCTTTACGAGCCAAGTTTTCGAGTTGTTAAAGTTGGGTCCGACAACCGTCAAAATTCCGACGTCTATTGGCGTGTACCCTCCCGGCGCACCCGAGTTCGGGATGTAGATGAATCCACCCGTGTTGTCGGTGCCATCTCGTGGGTCCGATAAGGGGGCCGTTGGGCAGTCACCTCCCGTAGGCGCAGCCGAGGCATACTGCTTAAACACCGACAGGTTCGTCGCTGATATTCCCGGAACCGTATCGATGGCTGCGTATCCGGCCGTTGTCGGTGTGCACACCGGCGCGCCCGGCACCGCTGCGGCGCCGTGTGGATTGTACTGGGCGCTGCCAAAGAAAAATAACTTGTTCTTCAGGATGGGTCCGCCGATATTGCCGCCAAAGCGGTTGTCGTCAAAGCGCGGGTTTCCCGTCAATTTGCCATTCTTGGCCGTCTGATCCATGGCGTTCATGTTGCGGTTCTGCATATATTCGTATCCCAGGCCGTGGATCGAATTCGTTCCGGATTTCAGGACGTAATTGAATTGACCGCCGTCAGAGTGGCCAAACTCCGGCGAATAAACGTTCTGCAGTACCGTGAATTCCTGAATCGAATCGTTCGGAATCGGCACGAGCGGTCCGGTCACGCTCTTGCTGTTGTTATCGATGCCTTCGACCGTGAAGTTGTTGTTACGTGGACGCTGCCCGCCGACCGCCGGACCAGTTCCCGCGCCCAACGCCCCGCCGTTCGCCACACCGGCCGTCAACAGCGAGAGGTTCAGAACACCGGAGCCTTGGCTGACCGTCGGCAAATCCATCTGCTTCTGTTCGAAGGTCGTTGAAATCGTGGGGGTCGATGTGTCCAAAATTGGTGCAGATCCGATCACTTCAATCGTGGCAGTCGCTGACCTGACCTCCAAAGTGATATTCAGCGTGAGCGTCCGGTTCAAGTCCACCTTAAAGCCGTTGACCGTGGTCGTCGCAAAACTCGGAGCCGTTGCCGAAATATCGTACAGACCCGGGGGCAAATTGCCGAAACGAAATTCACCCGCCCCGTTGACCGGACTCGTGTACTTGGTTCCGGTATCGACCTTCAGCGCCGTGACGGTAGCGCTGGGAACTGCCGCTCCGCTTTTGTCGAGGACTGTTCCGATGACGTCACCGCTAATAACCTGTGATTGTGCGATACCGCCAAGCAGTAGGCTTACAACCAGTGCCACCACGCCCAATCCGGCTAGAAAGTTCTTATATCCCTTGTAGCTATGCTCCATACGCCCTCCTGAGGTTAAATCGTAGCCAAAGAAACACACACGCCCGCAATATGCAGGAAGCAGAACTGTGCGCGGCTAATCCGAACTCCGGATTCACCAATGCCCAGCTGGGTTTTTACTGCTCGTTGAATCGGTACAACAATGCAAAGCAACCGTTGACTACATCCCTGCAATCTTTTTTCCAAACAGTAAACAATGCTCTATTTTTATCATTCCAATAAGTCTATAAGTTTGTTTATTTTACAGACTCACCGGCAGTTTTCTTCATCGACAGTTCTTTTTCCCTACAGTTCCAGGTATTTTCTATAGTTTTTGGTAGGCACATGAACGCTATCCCGTCCCCCTCTCTCAAGTTGCCTTGCGGGTTCTCTTCGCGTAAATTTCATTTTGGTAAGATTGTGGTTGGGCTCTGTCGCATCGCATCCAACCGGATCTCTGGATTGCCTGAGCTCGCGCAACAGTACATATATCTTCTCGCGTCTAAAGATCTGGGAGGTTCCATGGTTCGACGAAAAATGCTCTGCTCGACGCTTTCTCTCCTGCTCCTGTTCACCTTCGCCTGCAATAAGCCGAGCGACGACGCCGTCACCACTAGCATCAAGGCTAAGCTTTACTCGGAGCCACTACTGAAATCCGCCTCCGTCGACGTCTCGGCCAAGGACGGCATCGTCACGCTCATCGGCCAGGTGCCCGATGACGCGGCCCGCCTCGCGGCGCAACACATCGCCGCCACGACGCCGGGCGTAAAGACCGTCGTGGATCAAACCACCATGGCTCCTCCGCCGCCCGCGACCACGGCTGCGAATTATCCACCGCCTCCTCCGCCTGCGAAGCCCGCGCGTGCCCCGAAGCCGCCACGCGCTCCGAGCAAGCCCGCGCCATCTCCAACGCCCGCTCCGGCTCCGGCGCCCACACCAGCTCCCGATTCGAACCCGGGGCCTCTGCATGACCCGGCGCCGGAAAAGCCTTCCGCTCCCGCGCCGCCGCCCCCACCTCCGCCGCCGCAACCGGTCACAGTCACCATTCCCGAAGGCACCATTGTCACGATTCGCACCATCGATGCCATCGACTCCAGCGTTAACCGCCCCGGCCAGTCCTTTCGCGGCTCTCTCGATGCGCCGATCGTTGTCGGCGACAGTGTCGTGATTCCCAAAGGCCTCAACGTAAATCTGAAAATCGTTGACGCCAGCTCCGCCGGAAAATTCAAAGGCCGCAGCGAACTCACCGTTTCGCTCGACAGCTTCACCTATCAAGGCAGGACGTATCAGATCGCCAGCAGCGACGTGCAGGAAAAAGGCGGTTCGCGTGGCAAGCGCTCCGCTGAAGTGATTGGAGGAGGCGCTGTGCTCGGCGCCATCATCGGCGGCCTTGCTGGAGGAGGCAAAGGCGCGGCAATCGGCGCGGGCGCAGGCGCGGGAGCAGGCACCGTCGTGCAAGCCGTAACGCACGGCCAGCAGGTGAAAATCCCGTCCGAAACTCGGCTCGACTTCACTCTGCACGATCCGGTCAACGTAACTTACTTCCCTAGGAAGTCCTCCATCGCAAGTCAGTCAGCGCGGCCGCAAGAAACCAGTCCCGCGGCGGACGCGCCACAATCTCAACCACCGAACTCCGACCCGCCACCTCAACATTAGTCTTCACCGCCAACTCCAAAATTCCATCTCGAAGCCCCGAGGCCAACCCTCGGGGCTTTTTTTTGAGTGCGGGAGCAAAGCTCCCGCTTTTGCGATCTCAACCTGCCCACAAAACCTCCGACGACGCATGTAACTTCCCTGCTTCCTTCCCCCTTTACTTCTCCCTCCTCTTCTCTCATCCTCTTATTCCATGACTCCCATATCTCGCCGCAATTTCCTCCATTCCACCGCCGCTGCGTCCGCGGCAGCTCTCGCTCCACCGCTTCCGCAAACACAAACTCCCCCCGCGTTCTCCACGCTCAAACCACTCGGCGACCGCGTCCGTCCAATCACCGCCGACGAATTCCACGCCCGCCTTCTCCACGCACAATCCCTGATGGCCAAATCAAATCCAGCCTTCGACGCGATCCTCATCGGCCCCGGAACCTCGCTCTTCTATTTCAGCGGCATCCGCTGGTGGCTCAGCGAACGCCTCTTGGCCCTCGTCATCCCGCGCACTGGCCAACCCATCCTCATCTCACCGGCGTTCGAAGAATCCCGCATGCGCGAATCACTCCTGTATTCCGCCGAAGTCCGCGCCTGGCAGGAAGACGAAAGCCCTTCCCAACTCCTCGCCTCTTCCCTCGCGGACCGCGGCCTTCGCACGGGCCGCATCGGCATCGAAGAGCGCCTCCCGTTCACCTTCTTCGATCATTTCCGCGCCGCCGCTCCGGCCTACGACCTAGTCTCCGCCGACCCCATTACGATCGGGTGCCGCGCCGTCAAATCCTCCCACGAACTCGAACTAATGCGCCTCGCCTGCGAAGCTACCTGCGACGTGTACCGCGCCGTATTTGCCAATCTGAAAGAAGGAATGACGCAGGAGCAGGTCAGCGACATGGTAGTGGCCGGCTACGCGAAAATGCATCTGCGGGGAGACGCGCTCGTTCTTTTCGGCCCCTCGGCCGCCCTGCCGCACGGCAGCAAGCAGCCGCGCACGCTAAAGGAAGGCGACGTCGTGTTGATTGATGACGGCTGCACCGTCGAAGGCTACTGCTCGGACGTCACGCGCACCGGGATATTCGGCAAGCCCAGCGATAAGATTCAGCGCGCCTTCGAAACCGTCCGCAAAGCGCAGGACGCAGCTCTGGACGCCGCCCGTTCAGGGAAATTATCCGGCTCCGTGGATGACGCCGCCCGCGCCGTCGTTACATCCGCCGGCTACGGCCCCGGCTACAAATTCTTCGCCCATCGCGTCGGCCATGGCATCGGCCTCGACATTCACGAGCATCCTTATCTCGTCGACGCCAGCAGAACCGTCCTCGAGCCCGGCATGACCTTCTCCGA
Source organism: Candidatus Limnocylindrales bacterium (assembly GCA_035577585.1). Classification (GTDB taxonomy): domain Bacteria; phylum Acidobacteriota; class Terriglobia; order Acidiferrales; family UBA7541; genus Acidiferrum. The sequence goes on along the minus strand of DATLVJ010000741.1, from coordinate 1,749 downwards.
CGAACCTGGCATCTACGTCCCCAACGAATTCGGCGTTCGCTGCGAAGACCTGATGGCCATCACCGCCGATGGCCCCGCCCAACTCCTCACGCCCGGCTTCCAAGTCTCTCTCGAGAAACCCCTGGGCTAAGACGGTCGCACCCCGTCGAGCAGTCTCCGCGACTTCTGCTAATCTCTGCGAACTCTGCGTTAAAATCCTTCTTCGCTCTTACCGCACCGATTTCTCCACAAACTCGACGATTCGTGCTTCCGCCCAAAACCTCTCCTTACCCTGCCACCGCGAAATAAATCCGCAATGTCCCCCATGCTCCGGCGTCACAAACCTCACCCGCGCGTTCTTCCCCACATCCGTCTGCAAAAACGCCTCATACGGCACAAATGGATCATCTTTCGCCGTAATCATCAGCATTGGCACGCTAACCTTTCCAACTATGCTCTTCGCCCCTGCATGCTCGTAATAGTCCTCCGCATCCTTGTACCCGAACTGCGGCGCCGTAATCACATCATCAAACTCCCGCACGGTTCGAATCTGCCCAAATCCATTCCGCGAATATCTCTCCGGAAAGAGCTCCGCCTTCCTCTGATATCGCGTCATCAAACCCTTCACAAAATGCCGCTGGTATAAATAATTCTGAGTCTCCTCCAGCGCATCCGCGCAAGCCGACAAATCCAGCGCCGGACAAACCGCGCACACCCCGTGCAATTCAGGGGGCGGCGCCGCTCCCCACTCCCCGGCCATCTTCGTCACCAGGTTTCCGCCCATCGAATAACCGGCAAAATAAATCTGCGTAAATCCCTCGGCCATCAATTCCAGAAGGATCGCGCGGTAGTCGCCGCTCAACCCGCTGTTATATAAAGTCGGCGTCAGCCGTTCCGTCCCGCCGCAATTCCTCTGGTTCATCCGAATCGCATGAAATCCGCGCGCCCACGCTTTATCCGCAATCCCCCATACATAATTCGAATCGCAAGACCCCTCCAACCCGTGCACAATCACAATCACCGGCACCTGGCCGCTCTTCCCCGCCTGCCAGTGGCAAATCCCCTTCAACTGCGTCTCCGCGTCCACGCGAAACAATCGCTCCACGCCCTCCGGCAGAGCAAACTTCCGTCGCAGGAACCCGCCCGCCATCGTCTGCAGGTGCCTGTTCCGCAGCCACCCATGCGGCTCAAACTCCCTGAATTTTTCATCCATACCCCGACTGTAGGCGAGACTCGATTCACAGGCAAGTACAGCGGAAGAATTGCCAGGGCCTTCTCCGAAATAACCCCCCAGCATGATCCAGAAATCCACCGGCCCGGCCCACACCGGGCAAATCGGACGCTATCTCGAAGCCGCATACAAAAAACTTTAATCCGCCGACAAAAATTGAACGAAACCCCGCGCAATTCCAGCCTTACTTGACCCAAGCCCCCTCCACCTCTAAAATAGAAGTTTCACCGTGATGCAATTTTTCGATCTGTTGAATTCATCCTCCAGCCCAGTGGCCACCCGCTGGGCTGCGCTGTTTCTGGCCGCCAGCCCTCTCGCTCCATTCCGCTGGGCGTCCCGCAACAAATTCAAATACAAGAGGCGCCCATGATTGATGGTCCGATTCCCGAAGCTCTGACGTTTGACGACGTCCTGCTCCTCCCCGGCAAATCCTCCATCCTGCCGACTGAAGTCGACCCCACCACGAAATTCACGCGCAAGCTTGCGATCAACATTCCCCTCGCCTCCGCGGCGATGGACACGGTCACGGAATCGCGCCT
>DATLVJ010000740.1:0-3906 GCA_035577585.1 Candidatus Limnocylindrales bacterium | reverse complement strand
GGTCACTATTGATTCACGCCGGCCAGAGCGAAGAGGAACCCACCCTTTGTAAAAAGCACCCTTCGGCTCAGCTCAGGGCAGGCTCCTTCGACCTAGCTCAGGGCAGGCCCTTCGGTTGGGCTCAGGGCAGGCCCTTCGGCTGGACTCAGGGCAAGCAAGGGTGCGGCGCAGGCGTGAATTACGTTTTGCGCGTACGTGTGAAAGACGTGTCGCACCTCCGGCGCTTGGCATTGTTTATGCGCCACCTACCCAGCGCTTACCCTTCGACTTTGCTCAGGGCAGGCGCACTGGGCTAAGTTATGCCGCGCCTCCGGCGCTGGAGAGGCGCGCCAGCCTTTGGCGTTTCGGAGATTAAGGGCCCTGCGACCTAAAGCGACGAATACACCATCCGCACAAAAACATCGCCGTTGAAAAAGCCCTTGCCCCAAGCGGCTTCCAGGTCCGCAAACGGTTTGCTCGCCGCTATTTCGTCGGCCGATTTGCCGGCGGCCTTCAGTTTTTGCACACGATCGCGGGCCACAACCAGCATGTCCCGAAACCTGGTCAGATCGGCTTTGTTGCCCAGCGGGCCATGCCCGGGAACGATCCTTGTGGTGTTGTCGGCCAAGGGCAGAACTTTGTTGGCGGCGACAATCATCCCGTCGATTTTTCCGCCGGTGCTGGCGTCGATGACCGGGTAAAAACCGTTAAAAAAAGTATCGCCCATGTGAATCACATTGGCCTTCTGGAAGTGAATGTAGATGTCCGTGTCGGTATGCGCGGGCTGGAAATATTGCAGCATCACGATTTCACCGTTGGCCTGCAGATTTTGGCTGGTGCTGAATGTCTGCTGCGGCAAAGCATCGGCAGGCGATGGCGGAAAGTGCAAACCGAAAAGCGCATTGTCGTGTGGCTCTGCCATGCGCTTGCTGGTGTTTTCGTGGGCCAGCACGGTGGCGCCCGCGGCGTGCAGATTGGCGTTATTGTCCGTGTGGTCGAGATGCCAGTGCGTGTCGATCACCGTCTTCAGCGGCGCATTGCCCAGCCCATCGAGGGTCTCTTTCAACTTCGGCCAGGCCGGCAATAGAAACGTGTCGACCACGATTTTGCCGTCAGGCCCGTTCAACACCACAACATTTCCCCCAGGCCCGGAAAGTAACGTGAGATTTTCCGCCAGCGGTTGCGCCTGGATCGGGGCAGTGCCCATCTGCGCCCGCATGGCCGCCCGACTGTCTGTTGGAGGCGTTGCCGGCTGCTGGCGAAGTTCAGGAACGCCGGCGCTTAGAAGACTTGCTGGAAACAGTTCGGCCAGCAGGGCGCTTCCCGCAAACGCCGCAGAATTGCGCAACATTTCGCGCCGTGTGCTTTGCCTCTGCAAAAACTTCGGGGTCATTTTCGTTTCGCCTTTCGAATGTGAACTAGCGTGCGCCTGATATCTTACGAAGAAGGTAGCCGCCCCAACAAGATCACGCTAGCAAACGCGAGGCGGGTGGCGCAGACTTTGCGAGCTAAGAACAATTGGGTGGCCTGCCCTTGCGGGTTTGGTTTATGCAAGGGTGCGGCACCGGCGTGAATTACGTTTTGCGCGTATGCGTGAAAGATGTGCCGCGCCCCCGGCGCTACGGAGCGGCTTGGTTTTCTACCTTCGCTTGAGTAACCTTAAGCCTTCGAACTGACTCATTTATATTTACGAGCGATTGGACTGCGCGTGACCCACAAACCACTTCAGATTTCCAGCGTTTCACCCGCGGCTACGCCGCCGGAGGCCGGGATTTCGCTTGGGCTTGGGCTTACTAATGAGTGCAACCTGTCCTGCTCGTTCTGCTATCGGGATCCGACTCGCGCGGATCGGCTGTCGCTGGAGCAGGTGAAGGCTGTCATGGAGCGATGGCCGATCCGCTCGGTGAATCTGGGCACCGGCGAGAACGGCATGCATCCGGACTTTAAGGCGATTCTTGGTTACCTGCGCGGATTGTCCATCAAGCTGACCATCACTTCCAACGGCCACAGCGTTGCCTGTCTGGAAGATGACGAGTTGCGCGCGTTTCACGATATTGAGTTTTCTTTGGATTACCCTACCCAGGCGGAGCAGGATGCCCAGCGCGGTGCGGGCAACTGGGAACTGATTCAGCAGCAGGCGGAGCGCTGCGTGCGCCTGGGTGTGCCGGTGACGATTATTGCGGTGATGATGAAGTCAAACTATTTGCGGCTGGCGGAGGTCGCGCAGGTTGCGAAACGCTTTGGCGCTCCCTTACGTGTGAACGTCTATCAGGCGGTGCGGTCTGATCTTTACGCGCTTACTTACGAAGAATACTGGCAAGGGTTTGCCAGGCTTTTCGAGACTACCGATGTAGTTGCCATCGGCGAGCCATTGGTTCGCGCGATGGCTGGCCTGCCGCCGTTCGAAGGCGGGTGCGGCGTCAGCACAGTACGAGTAACGCCCCGCGCTACAACGCAGCCGTGCGTCTACTGGCCCGGCCACGGCGAGCCTCTGGCCGAGTTGATTTCGTCAGGGCCTGAAATTCTGAACTCTGCGACGTTTGAGCAAGCTCGCACACTGCCAGAGGCGTGCCGACCCTGCGAGTTTCGAGAAACGTGCCACGGAGGATGTTCCGGACGACGCCGGCTGCAAGGCGCGCTACTTCAGCCGGACTTTTACTGCCCGATCGTTCGGGGAGACCGTCCACGGCTGGACATTCGCATGGCCGCGAATCGCGATCTCCCCAAATTCGGCAGTTCCTGCACCACGGTGGTGATTGCGCGTTAGCCCGCCAGGTTGGCGGGGAAACGCGGCTTTACTTTATTCCGCTGGAGTCACTTAGCCGGAGTCGCGTCCATCCACTTGTCTGATCCGGCCAGCTTGTAGGCCACGCCCGTAAAGAAAATGCGCGCCGGTTTGCCGTCCGCGGTTCCGCGATGGTCGGTGGAGACGAGTAGCGGGCCGGCCTTCTGATAGCCTGCCCAGGTCGTCGTGACGTTGCTCGGCTTCTTCGGGCCGCCGCGCAGATAGACGAACTGGACGACTCGGCCATCTGCTCCGACGTAGAGGTTCCATGTATCCCCCGGAGTATACCCTCCGAGTTCCGCGCCATATTTCACCGACACGAGTGTTGCCGTGCCTTTTCCAATGGGCAGTTTTGCTTTTTCCGTCACGGTCACGTTGGCGCTGGTGTCCCAGTAGGCGTGGAAGGGGAAGATGAACCAGTAGTTGTCGTTCATGAACCCCGGATCGATGTCGTCTTTCACGTTGGCGGGGGCGTTGGCCATCTGGTTGCGGTTATAGCTGACCTTCACCGCCTTGCCGTCTTTATCCTTGGATTCATAGGTGACCGCGCCGGTCTTGGGCTCCCAGGTCCAGGTGCGCGAAAGCTTCAACTTCAGGGCCGGAAGATCCAGGTTAAACGTGTAGCGGTAGGCTTCGGCTTGCCCATAGGAATCGAGGCCATAGGTCTTGGCAAGCTGTTCGACAATGGCTGGGCGCGTCTGCGCGTGGGAACTGCCCGCAAATAACGCGGCTCCCAGCAATAGCCAAGGGATCGTCAAACAAAGGCGCAACTTGGTCATGAATTTCCTCCTCAGTGAATGAAACGGGTGTCGCTTGGATGTCCGACAAAGATCACTGGATGCAGTGAATTATGGGTGGCGCGGTTACGTTCGCTGCACCCGTACGTGCCGCATTTTAGCCCCAGGAGGCATTGGCGAGTCAAGCAGGCTGCCGGAGTGCAGCTGTCACCGGCTGCCTGCACTGTGACCAAGTTGCCCGATTGCGGGCTGCCATTCCGTGAACCAGCGCGCGGTCCTTGGGGCTTTCGCGGGAGCAAGGTGCAATTCCCGCGCCAATTGAACCAGGTCGTCGGCGACGTCGATGTCATAGAAGGGTTCGGAAAAACCCGTTGAGAGTTTCAGGTCCTTCGTGCGCGCCAGCAA
>DATLVJ010000739.1:0-12209 GCA_035577585.1 Candidatus Limnocylindrales bacterium | reverse complement strand
GGAATGAGCCGGAGGCAACGGCCGCCCGCAAATCACGGTTGGTTGCGGCGATTACCCGAACGTCGGTGGGAAGCACTCTTGTGCCTCCCACTCGTTCGAATTCGTGTTCCTGGAGAACTCGCAGTAATGCGATCTGGGTTTCCGCGGGGAGTTCACCGACTTCATCCAGAAAAATTGTCCCGGAGTGTGCGAGTTCAAAGCGGCCCTGGTGCCGCTGCAGCGCTCCCGTGAATGCCCCCTTTTCGTGGCCAAAAAGCTCTGACGCGATGAGCGACGAGGGAATCGAGGCGCAGTTTACCCCGACAAACGCCCGGCCGGAGCGTTGCGAGCGTTTGTAAATGGCGCGAGCGATCAATTCCTTGCCGGTGCCAGTTTCTCCCGTGATCAGCACGGTGGAGTCTGTTGGAGCGACCTTCACAATGTTAGTGAGCACAGTTTGCAGCGCAGAGGAGGAACCCACAATTTCTTCGAACATGAAGGCCTGATCGATTTGTTCTCGTAACGCCACATTTTCGTCGTGAAGCTGGTCCCTCAGCTTCTTGATTTCATCGAAGGCCGTCTCCAGTTCGGCGCTTGCGCGGCGCTGCTCGGTCACATCCATCGCGGTGCCGACAAACTCGACGAGTTCGCCCTCTTCGTTGAGAACAGGGTGCCCGATCGTGTGAATGTTTTTGATGGAACCATCCGGCAGAACGATCCGGTAGTCCGATTCGTAACTGGTTTTCGCGGCTCCGGCTTCGGCGAACACGCGTTCAGCAGCCGGCCGATCCTCCGGATGGATTCTTCCAAGAAAAAACTCGGTCGTGGATACGTCCTCCTCGGATCCAACTCCGAAAATCCGTCGCACTTCCGGCGAGCTAGTCACCCTTCCGCTCGCCGTATCGTGCGCCCAGCTGAACATGTGAACCAACCGCTGGCCTTCGAGCAGGTAAGCTTCGCTTCGCCGAAGCTTTTCGTCCGCTTTCTTGCGTTCGCCAATCTCTCTCTTGAGTTCTTCGTTTGCCCGGGTCAGTCTGGCGGTTCGTTCGGCAACTTTTTCTTCCAGTTCGCTCCGTCTGCGCCTCAGCCAACTCATGAGCACGGCGAAGATTACAAACACCAGATCGTAAACAACCCGTGAAAAGGCGGCGATTTCAGTCTCGAACAGGTAGTTGCGGATCAGAATCGCCAGTACTACGGCGGCGATACCCGGTTTTGAGCCGCCGTACCAGAAAGTGATGGCAATCGCCGACAGCGCGAGAGCGGCAAACGTGTGCGGCAGATGAAAGCGAGTGAGGATCAACTCGAGCAGCAGAGCGCACGTCACCGAACCGATCGCCAACCCGAAAGGCATCGCGCGCGAAATAGTAGGGCGGGCCACCCAGTTGCTTATGCCTCGATCGGCCATAGCTCCACGTTTCTTTCATGCTTGGGTATGGGCCCACTGCAACCAACGAGTATTGGCTTTTTATGTGTCCTTACTCTAGCCGGGTTCCCGGTGATGCACAATGCGCACAGCCTGAAGAGCCAGACCGGATTTGGTATTCGAAGATTGTGCGGAAAAGTCAAACATAATGTTGTCAGAGCACGGCGCATTCGGTCAATTGAGTCTCCATTTATTTGCGATGTAAAAATTCAGCAATTCCATTTTTGGAATTTATCTTCCTGAATGTGTAGAAAGCAAACTCTCCGCGCGAGTGGGTTAGAAAAAATTGCCGCGTTTTATTTTTTGTCGAAAACAACAAATTCATTGCATAAAAAAACAATAAATAGATTCGGTGTGGTCAGCTGATTCGAAAAAAGTGTCATTTCTCAGGTAACTTCTGTCCGCCGTGTGCCATCTAAGAATTCGGATGCACGAAATGTCGATTCGATACGGGCTCTGGGGTGAGCAGTATCAACAGGGGTCGAAAAAACTGGATTCTGCGAGCGGCGGGGTGACGTCTTAGCCGCGAATTGATAAACATGGACACTATTTGAGTTGGCTTCCATCGCGTGGAACAGCGACGGAAGGCCTATTCCAGGGGTTTGCGCGGCGGGTTCGCCCAGAACTCAAAACCGCTCAAAGCAGGAAGCGAAGCTAACAAAAAAGCAACGCTTCGGCAGTTCAGAAAGCCCATGCGATAGCCGTAGGAAGTTCTTCGCATGAATTCAAGACCAACCAAGGGAGAAAGCAAGAATGAAGTTCAGATCGATAGCTGCAGTTGTGTTTGGAGTATTTTTCATGTTGATCGCCAGCGCCAGGGCCGACGAGCACCATACCCAGGAAGTCGGCGTGCTGGGAACTGGATTTTTCACCAAAGACTCAAGCAGCAACGTCTTGAATCAGCACACGACCAACTCGGGCGGATTCCTCGTTAGTTATCGCTATCATTTTAACCGCTGGTTCGGGGCCGATGTCAGCTACGGCTGGAATCGCGACACTCAGCAGAATATTTCCTCCACAGGTTCCCTGAACGTGCAGTCCAACGTGCACCAGGCGACGGTTGCCGCGGTGATGAATCTTCCCTGGAGCACGGCCCGGTTCAATCCTTATGTTCTTGCCGGCACCGGCGCGCTGGTTTTTGCTCCGACGCAGAACGCGGGAGCGACAGTCCCCGGCGCGGGAAACCAGGCCAAGGCGACGTTCGTTTATGGCGGCGGCGTCAACTACGATTTCACCAAGCATTTTACGTTTCGCATGGAATATCGCGGGCTGGTTTACGGCCGTCCCGATTTCGGCGTGAATGCGCTGCGTTCCGGCCTGACGACAAACACGGCCCAGCCTTCCGCTGGCGTCATCTTCCGCTTCTAAGCCGCACAAACGATCAACCTGAACGTCCAGCGCCAGGCGATTCCGCCCTGGCGCTGGATTGTTTATTTATTATTCGGAACGCGTGGGGCTGATGGCGCCTTGCAGTTTCTGAAATTCCTGCATCTCGCGCTGTGCTTGCGCGGTCTTTCCCTGTTTGCGGTACAAGCCGGCAAGCCCGAAATGAGACTGCGCGGCCAATGAAGTGTTTTTTTCGATTTCAATTACTTTCAGCCAGGTCTTTTCCGCCGTAGCGCCGTCGCCAACCAGCGAAGCGGCTTTGCCCAGGGAATACAAAGTTTCCGGCATCTCGGGCTTCAGTTCATTGGATCTCTTCAGCTCCGGCAGCGCCTCGTGAGCTTTGCCCTGCTGGAGCAGCGCTGCCCCCAGCCGGTAAGCGGCTTCGGCGTTGCCCGGACGCAGTTTGCATTCCGCTCGATACTCCGCCTCGGCCTTGGGCCACTGTGCGGAGTTCGCGTAAACCTGGCCAAGTTCCAGATGCAATCCCGGCAACTCCGGCCGCAGCCGCAACGCATCCAGGAATTCCTTCTCGGCCTGGGGCATCTGGCGCAGTACAAAATAATTTTCAGCCAGCGCCTGGTGCGCCCGCGCGGAATCCGGATGGGTGGCCAGCAGCGTATCAATCGCGTCCTTGGAGAGCAGCCCGCTGGCATGGCCAAGGTAGTACAGAAGATCCGGATCGCCCGGCCGCTGGGCCAGTGCCGCCGTAAAGCTGGAGACAGCTTCGGTCAATTGGTTGGTTTCAATCTGCGCGATTCCCAGCGCATCCAGCGCGCCCACACGCTGCAGATGCGGAATCGCCTCCGCCGAATATCCCTGCGACAACAGCGCGAATCCGATCAGTTGATGCGCAACTGGCAATTCCGGGCTTAGTTCCAGCGCGCGTTTCAGGGGAGCGATCGCCGCGCCGTACTCGCGTTTTTCCATGTAGGCGCTGCCCAAATTGACGAATGCATCCGCCATGTTCGGGTCGCTCTCAGTGGCTTTCCGAAACTCCGCGATTTCAACGTCAATTTGGTGCGCCTTGCGCGCTTCCAGCCCAGCCTGCAGATGCTGCATTGCATCGGAAGTTCCGGCTTGCCCCGCAAGCCACGCAAACAATAAAAGATGAATCATGAGCGCTCCGGTTCGCGAACGGCAAGAAATTGGTCGGCGCGAACATCATTGAGAACTTGTTTCATGCCCGAAGGCCAGAGAATCTCGACCGTGGCCTTCTCTGCGGCCCCCAGCCCGAAATGCAAACGCTTGTCGTTGGAGCACAGGTAGCTTCCGGCGGATGTTGCCATGCGTGTCTGGCCGTTGACGCTTACACGAGCGCCGTAGCCGTCGCGATTGCTCCGCGTCCCCTGCAGCGAAATCGACAGCCAGTGATTGTCTCCCCCGCCACGATTCAGCAGCAGGATGGGCGGGCCGCCGAGGCATGAGATGACGGCGTCAACGAAACCGTCGTTGTTGATATCGCCAAAAGCCACGCCGCGGGCCGCCACCGGCTTGGTGACACCGGAATCGGCGTGTTCGAAGCGCCCTTTGTGGTTCAGTGCAATCAGCGGCAGCTCCTTGTAGCGCAGGGAAGCATCAATGTCCTGCACATTATCCAGCACGTGTCCCTGCGCGACAAAAAGGTCCTTCCAACCGTCATTATCAAAATCTTCCAGGCCGACGCCCCAGCCGGAGCTCATCGACGTCATGGCGCCCAGCCCCGCTTCCAGACTGGCGTAATTAAAACTCCCGCCCCCCTCGTTGTGGTACAGGCTGTAAATTTCGCGGGGCAATACGGTTACCAGAACATCCGGGCGGCCGTCGTTGTCATAGTCCTGAAAAACCGCGCCCATCCCAGACATTCCCTTGCCGTCGACGGTAAACGCAACGCCCGACTCCAGCCCGCATTCCGTGAACGTCCCATCGCCATTGTTGTGGAAAAGATACTGCTGCATGCCGTCGTTCGAAACAAAAATGTCCGTAAAGCCATCGCCGTCGTAGTCGGCGAACGCCACGCCCAGCGCGCGGCCTTTTTTTGCGGCCAGGCCGGATTTTTCCGTGACATCCTCGAACGTGCCATCGCCGCGGTTGTGATAAAGCAGGCAGGTTGTGGCGGGAAACGCATTCGGCGGGCAGTACGTATGCCAGTCGCCGCCACAAATCTTGTTGTGATCGGCGTCCCAGTCCATGTAGCGGGTCACAAAGAGGTCGAGCTTGCCGTCGTTGTCGTAATCGAAAAAGCCGGCCGAGACGGACCATCCTCCGCCGGCCACCCCGGCTTTTGCCGTCACGTCGGTAAAGGTTCCGTCTCCGTTGTTGTGATAGAGAATGTTTTTGCCGTAGCTGGTGACATACAGATCCGAGTTTCCGTCATTGTCGTAGTCGCCGACGGCCACTCCCATCCCGTAATTACCATTGCCAGCGTTTGCCAGTCCGGCGGCCTGGGTCACGTCCTGAAAGCTCCCGTCGCGATTCTGGCGGTACAGCCGGTTCCAATAACGGGGATTGCCCCGCTCGAAATTTTCGGGGACGTGCAGGCCTTCGGTGATACGCCCGCCATTCATCAGGAAGATATCGAGCAGTCCGTCGTTGTTGTAATCGAATAGGGCCACGCCGCCGGGCATTGTTTCAATGAGGAATTTTCGCGGTGTAGGGGAATTCTGGAGCAGAAAATCGATCCCGCGCAGGGGTTTCACTTCAAAGATCGGAGCGGCAGCGGCCAGCGCCGCATAATTCAGGAAATCACGGCGCGTGGTTCGGCGAGGCATCTCTTCGCATGTCTCCTGAGGTTTGCATAACCGCTGCACGACAAGTACGGATAGCTTTTAGGATGCGCAAATAGGCTAACACGAAGCCGGAGTCAGGGAATGATGTGCGAGGGAGAGAAGCACCCGGAACCAATCACCCATAAAAAAATTATGCCCGGCAGGGTGCCTCCTCAGCATCCCTACCGGGCATTCCTAGGGTGGTAATTAGAACAAGAACTTCAATCCGAACTGGATGAGCCTCGGGTTAGTGCCAGGGAAAACGCTGGTAATCTGCCCGAAGGTTGAAGAGCCGACGCTGGTGTTCGGCGGAGCAAATTGGGTGCGGTTGAACATGTTGAAGAACTCGCTCCGGAACTCCAGGCCCAGCCTGTTGTCGGGGCCAAACTGGGTGCGCTTGAACAGAGCGAAATCAAAGTTGTTCACGCCCGGACCACGCAGCCTGGGATCGGTGCGCGATTCGTCGCCGAAGGTAAAGTCCGCCGGTGAGACGAAACAAGCAGTGTTGAAATACTCGGTTAGTTGTGAGACGCCGGAGGGCCTGGACGTGTTGCAACCGGCAACCCGGTTCGGCCGCGACCCTGCGCCCAATCCCGTCGTGTAGTTCGGGTTCCCATTGGAGAACACCAAAGGAAAGCCCTTCTGGAACGTGGTTACACCGTCGATGCCCCAGCCGCTGACGACCTTATCCATCGGTCCGTCGAACCCGGACAAATACCTCTTGCCGTGGCCGAAGGGGAGGTCGAGAACGTAGCTGATGACGAGGCGCTGTGATACGTCTTGCGACGACAGCGAGCGCTCGCCCTTGAGGTTGTTGAAATTCTGGATGCTGCCAGTCGCGGCTTCCAGCCAGTTGGTAAGCGTGTCGGCGTCGCTGATTAATTTGGAGTTGGTGTAAGCAACCAGCAACGAGCCTGCGCTGGCAAAACGGCGCTCGAGCGTGAGTTGCAGCGAGTGATAGGTGCTGTCGTAGTTGCCTTGACCGGCAAGCCTCAAGCTTGTGAACTGGGGGAACGGGCGATCAAGCTGCCCCTGGGTGGTTGTCGGACCAGATAAAGCGTAGGAAACTCCGCCTCCGAAGAAAGGATTAGCAACAGTCTTCAACAGATCTACGGAAGGCGCCCCGGCCGCGTTCGCGACGCAGCGCGTACCGGTTATAGCTGTTTGAGCCGCGCACTGCGTTGCCGCCGCGGCCAGGAAGTTATCCCCGATCTGGTCGATTTCGGAATCGTAGAGCGCCAGGTGCGTGCCCTTGGAGCCGACATATGCGGCAGATACGAAGAAGTTCCAGGGGAGATTCCTCTGGATGTTGAGGTTCCACTGCTGCACGTAGCCAGCCGGATGATCGTTGTAATCAGCGATAGCGAAACCTTGAACCGCCTGCGTAGCGTAGATAGATGTGCCCACTGGCCCAAGGCTGCGTCCCACTGGGGGAACGACCTGCACTTGATTATTTACAATAAAGGGCGTGTTGATTGTGTTTGACGGGTGGATGTTATCGACGGTTCCCGTGTAGGAAGTTGTGGCATCGTTCACGAAGTCGTTGTTCGGGTTCAAGCCGAACGAGACGTAGTTGGGAATCCAGAAAATCCCATAACCGCCTCGAATAACCGTTTTCTGGTCCCAGCTGTAGGCAAAGCCCAAACGCGGGGCGACGTTATCCTTGGGCAGCGGAATGTTCGTCCGTTTGTCCAGGTTGACAAGGGAGACGTCTCCCTTCAAGCCAGGTAAGCCCGGAACACCCACCAATCCTGCTGTGACTCCCGGATTGGCAAGCCAGCTCTGGGCGTTCGGGTCGAAGAAGGATTGCCGGTTGAAGCGCTCCGACCACGGCCCCTGGAGTTCATAACGCAGGCCGAGGTTGAGAGTGAGCTTGTTGGTCAACCGGAAAGTGTCGTCAACGTAGAAACCGCGGTAGATCTGCTGACCGGCGACCAGCGCGGGAATGACGGCCTGACCGAAGAAGTGGTTCTCGACACTCTTTGGATTGGCCGCATAGCCCAGCAGAAAATCGGCAAATCCATTGCCAGTGTAGCATTGGGGCGCGCCGCCGCAGAAGGCGAACGCACCGCTAGCCACGTTGGTTTGCGCGTAGTTGTCACGCCCAATTTCCAACTGGAAGCCGAGCTTGACGGTGTGCTTGCCGCGCACGAGCGTCACGTTGGGACTGAGATTCCACTGCGTATTGCGGTCGGTGATGAAGCTCTGGCCTTGGGAGCACATGACGTTGTCCGCAAAGCCAAACACGCACGGAGTAGGCGGCGTCCGGGCGCCCGTTGGGATAGCCGCGTTGTATTGCGCGGGCCAGCCGATGGTGGTCAAGTCGAAGCCCGAGTTTTTGGGGGCTCGATCATAGGCAAAGCGGCTGAGGCTGGCGGTGATGCCAACGATTGTGTTTGGCGTAACGGTCCAGTTGTAGCCCAAGGCGGGGGCGCTGCTGTCGTACTTTTCCGCGCAACGGTCCTGGCAAAGTCCGGTGCCGAGAGGATCTTGCGGCAAATCCAAGACGTTCCAGTAGGTGTACCGGAAAAAGATGTGCTGGTTGTTGGTGATGGCATGATCGAGCCGGCCGACTACCTGGTTTTGATTGCCACCGGTGCCGTAGGATTTGGAGTAGTTTTTTGTACAGCCGATTGTCGGATCACTGCCGGCGCAAGGTTGGTTCGCGGCGGGCCAAAGGTTTTCCAAGGCCAGCGATGTCGGATTCAGGCGTGCGGTGGGAATGATGTTCGGGCATCCAGCGGGGTTGGCACACAGTGGGTTGCCATTTGGCCCGGTGGGAAAGGAAACGAATTGCGTTGGCGAGGCCGAGCTACCCGCGCAGGCGCCGTTGGCATTAACGGTCCCGCCGCACGGATCCATGATCGGCGCGATGCCGGCAGCGGAGAAATCTCCGCCTAATTCGGCCGGGGTGGGAACAGTTGTTTGGACCGGCGAAGCACCCTGGCGCAGCCGGAAACCTTCCCAACTGAAGAACCAGAACGTTTTGTCCCTGCCGTCATAGACGTGAGGAATGATGAGCGGACCACCGGCGTTTGCGCCGAACTGATTTTGGGTGAAGGCCGGAGCTTTGTTCGGTTCGCCCTTGACGATTTCGCTAGCCTTATTGAAAGGATCGTTCGCATTCAACACCCGGTTGCGGAGGTACTCATACGCTTCGCCGTGCAACCCGTTGCTTCCGGATTTCGTACTCAGGTTGATGACGCCGCCGGAAAACTTGCCCCAGTCCGCGCCAAGGTTGCTGGTCTGGACCTTGAATTCCTGAATGGAGTCCTGGGTCGGAATCACAACGGGAAGGTTGATGTAGCCGATGTTGAGTGGCTGTCCGTCCAGGTATTCCGCACTTTCATTGCCGAACGAACCGTTCACCTGAAAGTTACCCCAGCCGAACGGATTGACTCCGACCGGCGTGCCGCCCGCGCTGCCCTGCGGGACCACTGAAGGGGCTAGCGTAATCAGGCTAAAAACGTTGCGGCCGTTGAGTGGCAACTCATTGGCCTTGCGCTCCTCAACCACCTGCCCGATGGAAGATGTTTCCGCCTGCAGCAGCGGAGTCTCGCCGGTGACCTCGATGGTCTGGTTTACATCGCCTACTTGCAGGGTGATGTCAATGCGGACCGCCTGTCCTACTTCGACGATGACTTCCGGGCGAGTGATGCGCTTGAACCCGGTCTTTTCCGCCAAGATGCTATATCGGCCAGGCAAGAGATTCACAAAATCGTACAGGCCATCGGCCCCCGATTGGGCCACCCGTTTCTCAGAAGTTGCCAGATTCGCCAGCGTCACCTGGGCATCGGTGATGGCCGCGCCCGATGGGTCTGAAACCGTCCCGGCAATTGATCCATAGGTCGTCTGCGCGGCGACTGCACCGCCAAGAAGACCCGAGATGCAAAGGCAAAGTGCCAACTGTAGTGCAACGAATACTGCTAAACGCCAGTTTTTCATCCCCAACGCTCCTCGTTTTCACGATTCACTGCGTTCCTTTAAAGCTTCCAATCGACACACCAAAGCCATGAAGCTCCGTTCGACAGGACCCCAACTACACACCATGCCCTCGACTTGAATCTGTTCTGCCAATTAGTACGAACGGATTAATGAATGTGTACCAGTCACAGAGCTATGTGACTGAAAAATGGGCAAGTGCTGGCCCTATCCAGGACACACCTGGGCAGACGCAGCGGAGAAACGCTCGAACTATGGCAGGTTTTACCAGGCTGGAGCTAGGGATGATTGACCTGGTTACGAAGCAGCGCGTACAAGAAAGGCTTGCTGGTGGGCTTGTGGCTTCCGCCGCGTGGTTCCACAGTCACGAAAACGGCGTCAATCTCCGTCAGTTGCTTGGGATCGTCAAAGCGCATCACCCAACGCCGGTTGTTTTCGTTGTCCATATACAGGATGCCCAGATTCATCGGGGAAGCAGTTTCGCCCTGGGGAGCCTCGCGCTGGCCCCAAACTTGGAACGTGCTGGCATTCACCACGCCGGGTTGCCGGTCAAGGTCGAACGCATAAAAGATCAGCGACTTGCCCTGGGTATAGAAAACCCGCCCAAAGGGCTTCTGGGTCCGGCTGCTTCCGTCCACGTCAAACACATCCGCGATGTACAGCTTTCTGGCGCCCATCAATTCGCGGATATCGCGGTCTGAAGTGAGGTACTGCTCCGCGTCTTTCAGCCGGCGATCCTGGTCGCGATTTTTCGCGGTTAAGTCTTCAATTTTCGATTCCAGGGATGCGGTTCGCACCGACGTTTTGTCGCGTTCCGAACGCAGACTAGCCAACTCTGCCTGGTTATTGCCATAGGCCTGGCTTGTGGATTGCAGCTTGGCATTCAGTTCATCGCGCTGCTGCGATAGCGCCTTTAGCTCCGCCTCAGACTTGCTGCTCGCCGCCATCAGCTCATTTGAACGAGCCTCCAGCGCGCGCAGGGCCGCGCGGAGTTTGGCCAACGCTTGCTCTTTTTCGGCGCTTTCTGCCTGCAATTGGGCCAGGCGCTTTTCCTCCGCAGCCAGCGATTCCTCGGCAGTTCTCTTTTCTTCCGAGAGCTTTTGATATTGTTGTTCCAGCGCGGCGGAGGTCTGCTTGACGACAACCGGCTGGTGCGACCATGCGCCCAGGTGGTAGGCACCCGCCGCCACGGCGATCAACAAGCCGGCCGCAATCGCCAATCCCGCAAGCTCGCGGCTCTTTCTCTTCGGCGGGCCATTCTGCGGCATCGCCGCCCGCGGAGTACGCGTTTCTTCCGGCCAAGTCTGCTGTTGGCCACGGATGCTTGCCCGCAGACGTTCTCGCGCGGCGGAATCGTCCCAAACAACCCCCTCCGCTCTTTCCAGATACCCCTCGGCAAGCGTAGGTATTCCTTCTGTCGCCAAGATCCGGTATTGCGCGAACGCTTCCTGGCAAGACTCGCAATGTTCCAGGTGCACCCGCAGCTCAGACAGTTCCAAAGGCGTAATGCTGCCCGAGGCTGCCAAAGCGCATAGTTCCTTAAACTTCTCGTGTTCTTCGCCGCCGTCTTGAATCGTTAGCATCGTTTCGTTTCCCGAAGCCTCTGCACAAACGCGCTCTTACGCAGGCGCTCCAATCCGCGGTAGAAATAGTGCCGCGTATTTCCCAAGGGTTGGTTTAATTTTCTGCTAATTTCCCGCAAGTCGAAGCCCTCGAAATAAAACAACTCCAGGGTGATGCGTTGGCTCTCCGGCAGTTCGTCGAATGCCTTTTCCAGTTGAATCCGGTTCAGCTTCGCGCCGATCTCACGGTCCAGATCCGTCTCTCCTAACAATGTATCGCCAAGCGAGCCCGTGTCTGTACCAACATAAAAGCCCCGCCGTGCCAGATGTGCCCTGCGATCCAACGCCCGGTGCAGGGCAATTTGCAGCACCCAGTTCTTCACCGTGCCTTTCTCCTCGTCGAAGAGGAAGCATTTCCGGTGCAGGTGAAAGAAGCACTCCTGGACCACATCCTCGGCCTCGCCGCGGTCCCGCACCACGCCGAGAGCAATTCTAAAGACCAGGCGGGCATACCGGTCAAACAAAATTTCCAGTGCGGAAGCATCGTTTGTCTGAATGCGGAGCATGACTTCTTCATCGCTGGGAAGACGGGGTCCTGGGAGTTCTGGAGGTGCGGCGGGGCGCTCCTGGCTCCGTGCCAGGGCGACGGGAAGCGTAATCGCACGTCGTTGCGGCGAGGTACTCATGGATTGATCCCCAGTAGACGGCCTGTTGGCGATGCCAGTGACAATACGACCGTGGCACCGGAGAACTT
Organism: Candidatus Limnocylindrales bacterium; assembly: GCA_035577585.1. GTDB lineage: Bacteria > Acidobacteriota > Terriglobia > Acidiferrales > UBA7541 > Acidiferrum. Next base: position 416 of record DATLVJ010000739.1, on the reverse strand, counting down.
CCCCGACGAAGCCCCGATGGTTTCAGAACAATACACCAACCAATGGGCGTTGGAGAAGTTCTTTCGATACGGTCTAGTCTCTTTGCCCGTGGTACAAGACCAGCCTGGGATACGTATTAATTCAAATAAGTCCAAGGCACGCGAGTGTTCTGGCTAGAACAGGAATTTCAGCCCAAACTGCACCAGCCTCGGATTTGTCCCCGTCGCCGTACTTGTCACCACCCCGAAATTCGGATTGTTTGCGGTACAGCAAATCGTATTGGGCGGCGCGAACTGGGTCCTGTTAAACATGTTGAAGAATTCCGTTCGAAACTCCAGCCCCAGCCGCTCATTGCTCCCAAACCGCGCCCGCTTGAAAATCGCAAAATCAAAATTATTGATTCCCTCGGCCCGCAGCCGGGAATCCACGCGCGGCT
>DATLVJ010000738.1:0-6640 GCA_035577585.1 Candidatus Limnocylindrales bacterium | reverse complement strand
TCACCCGGTCCGCAAGAGGGATCAAAACCTCAAACCCGCGAAACTTTTCCGCGGCGTCAATGGAAGCGCAGCCCTCAAAATGAAAAATCCCGTGTTCCGGGTGATTGCGGTCTACCCAGAAGTTTTGCAAACCGATCGCTCGCGGCTCATTGTGGGCATGGCGGACGAAAATCTGCAGGCGGGAAGAAAGTCGCGCGGGAAAATCGGTGAACAGCTCGGCCAGAACTTCGCCTTTGTTGCCACGCGGCCGAAGGATGCGCGCAACCTGTACCCAGCCTTGCTCTTCAGTGGGAGGATTCAATCTTCAAGTATCTCAAGCGTGAAGCGCTTGTGCAGCTTCATTCCGGCGGCGCCAAGCAGCGTGCGAATCGCCTTTGCGGTTCGCCCCTGGCGTCCAATCACTTTGCCCAGATCCTCCGGGTGAACTCGCAGCTCGAGAACCGTCACCTGCGAGCCGTCCACGGCGTTCACCTGCACGCCTTCCGGGTGATCCACCAGGGCTTTGGCAATCTCCTCAACCAGATCCTTCATCGGGACCCTCGCTTCCGCGTCCAATCGACGTACCAATCCGCTTGGCCCCTCCTCCGCCGAAAGGAGTGCCAGCGACTTTCTGACCTGGACACGAGCAAGTGAGCTGAGCTAGAGCCTGAACTAAGCTATTTTCTGCAGCTTGAGAAAACTCCGAACAGTATCGCTCGGCTGTGCGCCTACTCCAAGCCAATACTTGATGCGATCGGAATTCAACTTGATCTCCGCGGGCTTTTTCAGTGGGTCGTAAGTCCCAACGGCTTCACGCACACGCCCGTCGCGGGCGCGGGTCCGCTCAATGACCACCACGCGGTAATACGGCTTCTTCTTTTTGCCAATTCTGGCCAAACGAATCGTTAACACTAAAGTACGTCCTCCCTAAAGACCTTCTATTCTACGTGAGTTCCCACCCCGCAGCAATCACGGGTTCGGCCTGGAAGGCTTACCGGTGCTGCCCAACCTTATCCGGATCTTTCCGAGCCCATTACCCCTGGGCCGCCACCTAACCCAGCAGATCAGCGGGTGTCCCTTCGATATCATTGATTTGAATTTTGCGTTGGCGGACCACGTATCCTCCGGCTATGCTATCCGGTATGTTCACACCCTCACGGAAGACCGCGCTCCTTTGTTGCTGTAACTGTTGCGCATTGGTGTCTTCTGGTGTGGGAAGGCTGAGGCCCTAATAATCATATTCAGCCCCGAGGAATCGCAGCCCACCGCCGGAAGACCTGGCAGGTGGGTTTTTCGTTTTCTGGGCTTCGGCTTTGCGTGCAACACCGGATGGCGCGGTAGCCAAGTGGTAAGGCATGGGTCTGCAAAACCCTCATCGGCGGTTCGATTCCGCTCCGCGCCTCCAACTTTTTCTTCCTTCTTTCCTTCCCCCGTACCAGGTTAAAGTCCTTGCATTCTTCCTTTCCGTCGGCAAAACTTTCGGTATCAATCCGGGCAGGTTCCAGGGCCCCTCCGCGCATATTAGTCCCGGGTTCCGACTCTTGGCGGAGCGCTGTGACCTCTAAGCCATTTCGCACGATTTGCCTTTTGGCGTGCATCCAGGCGGGTTGCCTGGTGGTGCCGAGTGGTGTGGCTGGGCAACGCACGGGTCCGCCCGCCCAAACTCCGCGCGCAAATCAGTCTGATACCTCCAACGGCGTCGCCGACCTCGTGGTAACCATCCGGGACAACATGAACGCAGAATTGGCCCAAGCCGCGAAGGTGACGCTGCGAACCCGAACCGGTGAGTCGCGCGGGATGGCAATGTCCGAGAAGGGCCGGGCCGCCTTTCGCGGGATCGGGTTGGGCGACTATGAAGTTGAGGTGGATGCGCCGGGCTTCGCCACCACAAGGGCTAACGTCTCACTTGCAAGAGCGGGAGAGACTCGCAATCTTGACGTGACTGTGCGCCCCGCCACAAGCACTGCTGGCGCAAACGTTCCTCGCCCTCTTTCGCTCAAAGAGCAGCAGGAACTCACAGCAGGGTTGCGCGCGTTGCAGGCGCAGAAGCTGGAGGAAGCGCGAAAGCATTTCCTGATTGCCGCGAAGACCGCTCCCAACCATCCCGATGTCGACTATCTCCTGGGCGTGCTCTCCTCGATGACCGGGGACATGGCGACGGCAAAACAGTATTTGGAGAACGGAGCCACTCGCTACCAGCACATTCTTTCTCTCACCGCCCTGGGTGAGATTTATTTGAACGAGGGTAATCTCACACTCGCCCAGCAGCGCCTGGAAGCTGCGTTGAAAACCGCTCCCAACACCTGGCGCGCAGAGCAGTTGCTGGCGGCGGTGGAGCTGAAGCAGGCTTCTTATCCGCTGGCGATTCAACACGCCGAACACGCCCTGCAAGTCGGCAAGACCGAAGCAAAAGGGGCGCGGCTGACGCTGGCCGATGCTTTGTACGCCATTGGCGACCATCAGCGCTCCGTTCACGTTTTGAACGAATTATTGAAAGAGAATCCCACGCGCGAACAAACCAAAGAAGCCCAGAGGCTGTTGGATGCAAATCACAAGGCAACGGAGCCTCCGTCCTTCCCCGCCACGGCGGTCTCCGCCAACCTGAGCAATACGGATTTTGCGGTTCCGCCGATCTTGAGCTCCGCGAACTTGCCCGCGGCCTTGGCAAATCCTTTAACCTCTTCGCCACGCTGGTTTCCCTCCAGCGTGGATGACTCAATTCCCCCCACGGATTCCGCGGTAGCTTGTCCATTGCCGCAAATTCTCCGGCGAGCAGGGGATCGCGTGCTGGAATTTGTGCAAAATGTGGACCGCTTCACGGCAACGGAATCGTTATCGCATCACACGTTGAATGAATTCGGGCTGGCTGTGCGCTCTGAAAAAATGAAGTTCAATTACCTGGTGTCCATTCAGGAGATCAAGCCGGGTGTTTTCGACGTCCAGGAATACCGCGACGGCCTTACGACGAACGATATATTCCCCGAACATGTGGCAACCCGGGGAACCGTTGCCATGGTCTTCGTGTTCCATCCCAACTATGTGGGAGATTTCGATTTTCGGTGCGAAGGGCGCGCCCACCAGGGCAATCAGCAAGCATGGCAGGTCCACTTTTCCCAAAAAGCCGACCACGCTTCCCGGCTTCGCAGCTACCGGCTGGGAACTCAATATTTTCGGGTGGGCATAAAAGGCCGCGCCTGGATTTCCACCGAAAGTTCCCAGGTGCTTCGCATGGAAACCGATCTAGTCTCCAAAGTCCCGGAAATCCGGTTGCATGCCGAGCATCAAGACATTTTGTACGGACCAGTGCCGTTTCAGAAAAAAAATCTGGAGCTGTGGCTGCCGCTGGCCACCGAAACATATCTGGATTTTAACGGCCACCGCATTCACCGGCGGCAGGATTTGAGCAACTATCTGTTGTTCTGGGTGGACGACCGCCAAACCATTGAAAAGCCGAAGACCACCGAAGTTCCTCAGGAAGCCTCTCCAGGAACCTAATCCGTGACCGGCTTCTGGGTGTTTCAGGATCAGTTCAGGCGATTCAGCCCGTTGAACGCCGCGGCTTTGTAGCATTCCGCCAAGGTCGGATAGTTAAAAACCGTGTTGATGAAGTAGCTGATTTTGCCCTTCAACAGCATCACGGCCTGGCCGATATGCAGCAACTCCGCCGCGTCTTCGCCAAAGATGTGCACGCCCAGAAGTTCCAACGTTTCGCGATGGAAAAGAAGTTTCAGCCGCCCATCGATGTGGCCGGAAATCTGCCCGCGCGCAATTTCGCGGTAATATGCCACTCCCACTTCGTACGGTACATCGCTCTCCGTCAGTTGCTCTTCCGTCTTTCCAATGAAGGAAATCTGGGGAATCGTGTAGATGCCGTAGGGATATCCCTCCGGGTCGGATTCCATAGACAGGCCGAATGCCCGCGCCGCCGCGATCCGGCCCTGCTCCATCGAGACGGAGGCGAGGCTGGGAAAGCCGATGACGTCGCCGACGGCAAAAATGTGAGGCACGTTGGTGCGAAAATCCTTGTCCACTTTGATTCGCCCGCGGTCATCCGCTTCGATCCCGGCCGCCGCCAGATTCAGGCGATCGATGTTCCCCTGCCTGCCGACCGCATAAAGCAGCGCGTCGCCCACAATCCGTTTGTTGCTGCCGAGGATGGCGGCCACCTTGCCGTCGGGCAACTCTTCCACGCTTTCAACCTCTTCGTTCAGGCGCATCGTCGCGCGGCGGTCGCGCATGTGGTAGCTCAACGCCTCCACCATTTCGGCATCGGCAAATTCCAGAAGCCGGGGGCGTTTTTCCACGATGATCACGCGGACGCCGAGAGTGGCGTACATGCAGGCGTATTCGACGCCGATTACGCCGCCGCCGACCACGATGATGGTCCGGGGAATTGCCGGCATGGTCAGAATCTGGTCGCTATTGATGATGTTGCGTCCGTTAATCGCCACCTTGGGATTCACAGCCGGCTTTGTTCCAGTAGCGACCACCACGTACTCACCTTCCAGTTCGCTGAAGCCGGTGCTGTTTTCCACGCGGATGTGATGTGGATCGGTGAACGAAGCCGTGCCGTGGAAAAGTTCCACGTTGTTGCGGCGCAACTGGTCCTGCAGGACTGCCGCTTCGTTCTCGATGACGCGATTCACGCGAAAATTCAGATCGCTCATCGTGACATTTTCTTTGGAGTGGTGATTCGCGCCAAAAAACGCCTGGTCGTAAAAGCCCGATAAGTGCAGCACCGCTTCGCGCATCGTCTTGCTGGGAATCGTTCCCGTGTTGATGCACACGCCGCCGACCATGGTCTGTTTCTCCACCACAGCCACGGCTTTGCCGATTTTCGAAGCTTGAATCGCGGCACGCTGCCCACCGGGGCCGGAGCCAATGACAACAAGATCAAAAGATCGCATCTGAGGAATCCTGGACTTCTTCGGCGGGTACCGCGGGTGCTGCGGGGGCGGCTTCTTCCGCACACTTAGTATAGGCGAGTCGGAAGGCTAAATTCAGGTACATACCCGATGGGTTACCATCTGCGCCTGGCAAATCTGTGTCGTTTGGCTGCGGCTGCAATTTGGATTTTCCTTCTAGTTCCCCCTTTCTTTACTTGGCACACGCTTAACAATTATTGTTTAGCCGCAAGGCCATCCTGATGGATAATGCGCCAACATGAGCCAGGTTACTTGTTGCGAATGCGGTAAAAGCGTCGCGGGCGCGGAAGCCTACGAATTAAACGCAAAAGTCTATTGCGCCCCGTGTGTTCAGGCCGCGGCCGAACGGGCAAAGGCCGCTGGCCAGCCGGTTGCAGTCACCCGCTATGTGGATAAGTCCATCTGCGCCCGGTGCAACACCTACATCGGCGAAGGAAGCGGGATAGCCGCGGGGAACGCGCGCCTGTGTCTTGCCTGCTCCGAACTGGTGCAGAACTGGCCCTATCCCCAATGGCTGAAATTGAGCCTCGCCGGATTGTTGCTCTTGCTCGCGTTCGCTTTGCTCCATGGGAGAAAATATTTCCAGGCCGGCAAGGATCTGTATCGGGGAGAGCAACTGGTCGAAAAAGGACGCTACCAGGAAGCGTTGCCTTACCTGAAAGCGACCGTGCAGTTGGCGCCAAATTCGGACAAAGGAGCGTTGCTGACCGCAAAAGCCGCGCTGCTCAGCGGCGACGTATTAACTGCCGCGAAGGTCCTGGAAAGCCATGACAACGGCCGCTTTGAAAATGCCGACAAGCCCGAATTTCAAGAGGTGAAACGGCTGTGGAACAACGCGAATGCGGCGTTCGACAAACTGGAAAAAGCCGGGAAACTCGAGGCGCAGGACGGGAATGAAGTCGAGGCCGCAAAGCTGGTTCACGAAGCCGTGGCCATCTATCCGCAAATTCCGCAGGCAACCATTTTGCTGGATGAATACGACGAAGGGGTGGCGTTCGCGAAGAAAGATTACGATACCTTTCTTGCTCTAGCGGAGCGGGATTGGAACCTGCTGCGGGCCAGCCGAACCGCCGCCATGATTTCCAGCGCGCTGGCCTGCAAATACGCGGTGTCGGGAGAAGCCACCTACCGGCAGCGGTCGGAAGAGATGCTCGCGAAGGCGAAAGAACTGGCCCAGGGCGACAAGGAAAGTTTGAATAGACTGGCGGAGTTTGAGGAACGGAATCGCTACCGGCTGGAAAGCCGCCAGATCCTTAGCAAGACCGAGTACGATCAGAAATTCCGAAACACAAAAAGCACGAGCAAGTGAAGCGAGGGAAAAATGTTCTTCATCCCAGGCCAGGTGATCGCCCTGCTGACGTTTCCGGGGGTGATTATTCACGAAACCGCGCATCTGTTTTTTTGCAAACTATTTAAGCTAAAGGTGTTCAACGTCTGTTTCTTTCGCTTCGGAAATCCCGCGGGGTATGTGATCCACGAAAATTCGGAGAATTTTACGGCCCAATTTTTCGTTAGCATGGGCCCCTTCGTGGTGAATACCGTGCTTTGCGTGGTTTTCTGCACCGCAGCCTTTCTGCCCGTTTGGGAGCTGAAAGTGAACGACCCGCTTGCCTATTTCTATTATTGGCTCGGGCTCTCCATAGGAATGCACGCGTTTCCGTCCACAACCGACCTCTCGCACGTATGGAAAGCCGCGCCTCCCCTGGCGAAAAAAGGCAATTTACTGGCGATCGTCA
>DATLVJ010000737.1:0-4089 GCA_035577585.1 Candidatus Limnocylindrales bacterium | reverse complement strand
AGCCGGACCGGATTACGTGGACACCAGCGCCTACGAGAAGTACGAGAAGCAAGAAGGCGAGTTTGTCGAGGGTACCGAAGCCTTCATCGAAGCGGCAGGAACCACCGTTCCTCCCGACGAGGAACCCCGCTAACAACGGCGCAAGGCTCAATCATTCTGTTGGCCCGGTGCTGAAAGTGAACTCCACACCGGGCCATTTTTGTAAAATTTTGCAGTCGCGAATCTAGAAAAGAGAAAAAGAGAAAAGGATGAGTACTTCAAAACCAGTTATGGAAATTCCAGCCAAGCTCGTTAAGGAACTGAGAGAACTCACGAACGCTGGCTTCAGTGATTGCCGCGCCGCCCTTGTCGAAACCGCCGGCGACGTGCAGAAGGCCATCGACGTCCTTCGCAAAAAGGGCCAGGCCGCCGCGGCCAAAAAGGCCACGCGCGAAGCCACCGAAGGCTTGATCGGGCACTACATTCATGCCGGAGGGAAAATCGGCGTGATCGTGGAAATAAATTGCGAGAGCGATTTCGTGGCCCGCACGGACGCCTTCAAGCAGCTTTGCCATGACGTGGCCATGCACATTGCCGCGGTCGATCCTCGGTATGTGCGCCGCGAAGACGTGACGCCGGAGATGCTTGAACGCGAGCGCGAAATTTACGCCGCGCAGGCGCGCGCCACCGGCAAGCCGGACGCCGTCATCCAGAAAATCGTTACCGGAAAGATGGAGAAGTTCTACGAGGAGAGCTGCCTCTATGAGCAGCACTTCATCAAGGACGAGACGATGACCATCGGGGAGAAAATTACCCAGGCCATCGCCAAGCTTGGCGAGAACATCGCCATTCGGCGCTTCTCGCGCTTCAAGGTCGGCGAAGTTCCCAACCAGATTGGCACGCCTGCCCCCGAGCAGGCCTAAGCCGGCAATTACTCAAAACTCGGCGGCGCCATTTGCCGCTGCCAAAACGCCCTGGCCTCCCGGGGCGTTTTGCTTTTGCAGCAGACGCCTTCTGAGGCGGCGCTTCTCCCTTCCCCTTGTAGGGCCTGCCTTCCGAGGCGGGCCGTTCCAGCGCGTTCCATTTAACCAGCCAAATTATCCGCAACCTGCCGATGTTTGTTACAATCGGCAGGGTTCAATTTCGCTCGACGGAGACACATGGCATCGCAATCGAAAGCGGTGAAGAAAAACGGCAAGAAACGCCCGGCATACCACAGGATTCTGCTGAAACTTTCCGGCGAATCGTTCCAAGGTCAGCAGGGATTCGGCATCGACGGGCAGACGATCTACGCCATCGCGAAAGAATTGCGCGACGTGCATAAACTTGGCACGCAAATCGCCATCATGGTTGGCGGGGGAAATATTTTCCGTGGCGCGCGACAAAAGGGTTTTGAGATTGACCGCGCCACTGGCGACTACATGGGCATGCTTGCTACCGTGCTGAACGCGCTTGCTTTGCAGGACGCACTTGAAAAACTTGGCGTGCATACCCGGGTGCAAAGCGCCATCGAAATGCACCAGGTCTGCGAACCGTTCATCCGACGCCGGGCGGTCCGTCATATCGAAAAAGGACGCGTGGTAATCTTTGCCGCCGGCACAGGCAATCCGTATTTTTCCACCGATACCGCAGCTGCGCTGCGCGCGATGGAGATCAAGGCCGACGTGATCCTTAAAGCCACGCGAGTGGACGGCGTGTATGATGCCGACCCTGAAAAAGTGAGCGGCGCAAAATTCTTCGCGGAAATCACCTATCGCGAAGTGCTGCACCAGAATCTGAAGGTGATGGACTCCACCGCCATCTCGCTGTGCATGGACAACGGCATGCCCATCGTGGTCTTTAATATGAATCAGCCCGGTAATATAAGGCGCGCCGTGCTTGGAGAGCGCGTCGGTTCAACGGTCACCCCGGCTTAATCTGTTTTCCGGTTCAGTTTTTTGAAAGAGGGGAATCCTCGCGCTTGTTTGAGCGAGTTACTGCAACGCGAAAGATTATCTAACATTGAGGATGGAACGATGACGAATCTGGACAGCACAAAGGCCGCGATTGTCGCGGCGAAAACCAGGATGGAGAAGGCCGTCGACGATTTTCGCAAGGAACTTACCAGCGTCCGCACCGGCCGCGCCAACGCGGCGATTCTGGAAAATGTGCGCGTGGATTATCACGGCACGCCGATGCCCGTGAACCAGCTCGGCAACCTGACCGTGCCCGACGCGTCCATGCTGATGATCACGCCGTGGGACCCGAGCGTGGTGCCGCTCATTGACAAAGCCATTCGCGCTTCCGACCTCGGCCTGAATCCCACGAACGACGGCAAGGTTGTGCGCATTCCGATTCCGTCTCCCACCGGCGAGCGGCGCAAGGAACTGGTGAAACAGATTCACAAGGCGCTGGAAAATCACCGCACCGCCGTGCGCAACATCCGCCGCGACATCAAGGAAGCCATCGACAAGCTGGAGAAGGACAAGAAGATCAGCCAGGACGAACAGAAGCGCTCACTCGACGAGCTCGAAAAACTTTCCCACGCCGAAACCAAAAAGATTGAAGACCTCTCCGCCACCAAAGAACGCGAAGTTATGGAGTTGTAGCGCGAAGTGCGAGCAGAGTTGGGGGCGGTTTTACGCCGCCTTCTTTCTTTGTCTGAGTTTCTTCTGCGGCTCTGCGCACTCCATGCCTCTGTGGTGAGATTCCGTTCTTATCCTGCTTCTAGTTTTTCGTTCCCGTTTCCGGCGGTGACAACACAAGCATCTGTGCCTGATCGTTTTGCACCGCGCGGGAAAACGTATTGTAATCCGTGACGCGTTCTATGGGAATTTCTCTCATGACAAAATTGATGCGGCGCGAAGCAGTCAGTGTATTCAGATGGCCGTCGTACTTCGACGCGAACGTGGCATAATCCCGCGCCACAGAGGTCGCAGCCGGAGTCTGAACTGTCGTTCCTTCGGGAAGCTTCAGAGTCAAACTCGTCTGCACATCCAATGGCGTCCCCAACTCAATTTTCCCAGCCGTCTTCGTGGGCAGATCCGGGAGCGCGATCTGGGGTAGCAGCGCCGGTATCCGCACCGGTTTCTTCGACCAGTCCACGAACTTCGCCTGCGTAATCTCATATTCCACAGTGAACGGATCCTTCGTAGCCATTGGATCCGAGGCCGTCACATTTGTAATCGTCCCGCGAAACCCGTCCGACAGCGCCAGCAAACCAGCCACCTCCTTCCACCGCTCCTTCGCCGTCTGGTGAAACGCTTCGCGCAGCAGCAGTTCGTTGTCACCCCGCATCACATACCTGGCTCTGACGTGGAGAGATCCGTCGGCTGCTAGGGTGGCGGAAACGTTCACTCGTTGCGAGGACGGAAAAGGCAAATCCTTTGGTATTTGACCCCAGCAACCCCGCTTCCCAGTTTCCCCACATCCCAACGAAAAAGCCGGCTGACCACGATATTTGGCGGGTATAGCCCCATACGGAGCCACTTCCAAACTCGGATCCAAATAATAGGTTTTGCCTCGGTCGGTCAAAGAAAGGAAAACGGCGCTGAACAGGGATGGGCGAGGAAGTTGCTCCTCCGGTGACCCCATTGTGCTGACCAGCAAGATATCTTGGGCAGCCTTTTCCTGAGCGCTTTCCTCCCCCATCAAAATGTCCAAGAGTCTCACTTTGTCCTGAGGATTAGCGTAGCCCGACTTTATAATTTCGTGCAGGTCACGCGGCCGGTATTTCCCGAAATCCACTGGAAGATCGACTGTCACCAATTTTGTGGACACCAAGTCGTAAAGCGCGTTTCTTGTCGCCGGCCCTGATTGGGCGCGCGTTTGTTTCGCCGCTTCTGTCCAGACGCTGACGGTGAAGGCCATTGCCATCGCTTCCCAGAGGCGCGTACCCAATTGTTCCCAGGACTGAAATGTCGTCAGCACTACGTCGGGTTTGGTCTCTGATGGTTTCTCTGCCGGCTGATCACTCGGTGGCCCTTTTCGGAGACTCCATTTATAGGTTCTTGTATTGGAAGAATCGGAATCCTCGAGTTGCGGCTCTGGAGTTGCTTCAAACCTTGTTTCGCGGCTTTTCGGAACTTCCAGCGAATATTTTTCTTCTAGTACCTGTCCGGATTTGTCAAA
>DATLVJ010000736.1:0-3053 GCA_035577585.1 Candidatus Limnocylindrales bacterium | reverse complement strand
ACGGTTCCTGAAACATCCGAGCCCAGCGTGGCCGGTAAAGTGAGCGGAAGAAAATTCTTCATGTTGCCAGCTCTTATTTTCCAGTCAGCTGGGTTGACCGAAGCAGCCTTGACCTTGATGAGCACTTCGTTCGCACCTGCTACGGGACGCTGCATTTCCACTTGCGCCAGAACCTCCGGTCCACCGTATTGATGAATTCGTATCGCTTTCATGATTAGTTTCTTCACTGGTTATTGCGTTGCTGTGATCTTGTTGATTATCTGCTCCCATATTCCGCCACATGCTTGAACCCGCCCAATACCGTAATGCTTGCGCAGCCATGCCTTTTTGGCATAATGGCTCGCGATGGAACTTCGGCATCTGCGGTATTTCCTGGCTGTGGCTGAAGCGTTGAGTTTCACCAAGGCGGCCGCGCAGCTGCGCATTGCCCAACCGGCGCTAAGCCGGCGAGTCCAGGATTTGGAGGACCATATCGGTGTGGACCTGCTCAAACGCAGTCCGCGCGGTGTGATCCTCACTGCGGAGGGAAAACTGTTTCTGGAGAAAACCCGCCAACTCTTAAAGCTGGCCGATGAATCCGTGGAACAAGTGCGCGCGTTGGCGCGAGGACAATACGGCGACCTGCACATCGGCTATTCACCGTCGCCCACCGTTGAAATACTACCCCCTGCCCTGGCCGCGTTTCAAAAGGCGTTCCCGCATGTCAACGTCCTGCTGCACGATGCTTCGCAGCGCGAACTGACTGAGGGACTTCAAAACGGCACGATGGAACTCGCGATCATGGTCCCACCCGCCGACGATCAGAGCGCAGGCATCCAGTTCGAAGTGCTACGCACCTACTCGTTGTGCGTCGCTATGACCGCTGTGCATCCCTGCGCTCGGATGAAATCCATCCCGCTGGAAAGGTTGGCTGCCGAACCGCTAGTCGTTTTGGGCCGAAAAGACTACCCTGAGGCTGATCGCTACCTCGACCGCCTTTTCGCCTCCATCCGCGCCAAACCACGCATCGCGGTGGAATGCGACAGCGCCAGTTCACTGATTACTGAAGTGGAGGCTGGACGTGGAATCACTCTGGCGACCCCCGTCTTCAAACTCGTGGCTGGCAAACGCCTGCTCTATCGGCCACTCACCGGCACGACGGAGGTGCTGTCCGTGGGGATCGCCCGCGCCTCAAAGGGTGACGTAACCCCTGCCGGAGAAAACTTTTGCGAGGTTTTGCGAAAGATTTCAAAGGGAGCGAGCGGGGCCAAACCAAAGTCATCCGGGTCCGCTTGAAGCATGGCAAGCGAGTAGTGGAAGAGTAGTTTCAGTTTACCAGCGGAGTAATCAGAGATTACTGGAGGCGGAGGTCGGAATCGGTCGCCTCAAGCGCGTTTCCGAGGCTAAAAATCCCTATTTTTAGGATTGAGTCAAGCACGACACCACCACTACCCGACCCGGCGGCTTCCTAACACCGTTGCTGACGTTTTTGCTGCCAGTCTTTGGGTTTGCCTCACTGAGCTTTAACCATTGGAATGTGCGTTAACTTGAGGCAAATCCTGCACACCAGCCACGAACCTGGCGAGCAATGGGGAAGCATTGTCTTTTCTCCAGACAAGAGCCAATTGGAGAGACACGTTCAAATCAGACACTGGCAACACAACAACTCCCTTGGGACATCGCCAGCGCGCAGTTCCATTGACAAACCCCACACCCAGCCCATGCGACACAAGGCTCAAGATGGTCGCTTCATTCACTGCTTCTTGAACGATGCGCGGTGTTTTCAAGCCGCCGCGAAAACATTCGCGCATCAATCGGTCGTAAAAAGCAGGGCTTTCCCTCCTTGGAAACCAGATGAAGGATGCGTCAACCATGTCGCGCAGCCGGAGCTTCTTCAATTTAGTCAGCGGATGTCCCTTGGGCGCCGCCAATGCGATGTTTTGCGTTCCGACTTGAACCTTATCCAATTCCCGATCCGCCTTCGACGCATCAAATACGTTATACACAAAGCCCGCATCCAGCCGGCCAGATCGAACGGCTTCGATTTGTTCCAGGGAGGTTGATGGGTTTAGGTGTAATTCCGCGTCCGGTTGTTGCTGACGGAATTGCCGAAAGGAGTCTGGAACGACGCCATGCCAGGATGCGCTCTCCGTAAATCCGATCCGCAACGTGCCGGATTTACCGTGTGCCACGCGAGCCGCCCGCGTCGTTGCCTCATTTACTTGCTGAAGAATACGTCGTGCATCTTCCAGGAACAGTTTTCCGGCCGCGCTGATTTTCACTCCGCGTGGAAGGCGATCAAACAATTTGAAACCGATCTCCTCTTCCAAATCTTGGATCTGGCGGGAGAGCGCGGGTTGAGCGACTCGAAGGCGCTGTGCGGCTCGCCCGTAGTGCTGATCCTCTCCAACCGCCACGAAGTAGCGCAAATGTCGCAGTTCCATACCGATACTCTATAGGTATCGGTTCAATCGTAAAGATGTTTTAGACGTATCCGCATCAATCTGGGAGTATAGCTCTATGAAGCGAAATGGAAGAGCGAATAGGAAACGAAAGGCGAAAGCGAGCGGAAGAACCCGGCTTGTTTCAAAGCCGGTTCGCACACCGAAGCCCATAATTTCGTTGCCTGGCGCCTGGGAGCGTTAAGCCGTGACCGAAAAATGTCGCAGCACGAGCAAGGCAATTAACAACAAATCACAACGTTGAAAGGAAAACAGTATGAACACATCGTCTAAAGTCTGGTTGGTAACTGGCAGCGGAAGCGGATTGGGCCGCAACATCGCAGAAGCTGTGCTGGCAGCTGGCCATCGCCTCGTCGCAACCGCCCGCGACCCTCGCCGCCTCGAAGATTTGGTGAATAAGTATGGCGATCAAATTCGCACCGCTCCGCTCGACGTGACCAACGAAAAGGCGGCGCAAGCATCCGTGCAGATGGCGGTTGACGCTTTCGGACGCCTCGACGTCGTCGTAAACAATGCGGGATACGGGGACATCGCGCCGTTCGAGCAGTTGAGTTCTGAGAGATTCAAGGCGCTGATGGACACAAATTTTTATGGCGTCGTTAATGTGACCCG
>DATLVJ010000735.1:0-9575 GCA_035577585.1 Candidatus Limnocylindrales bacterium | reverse complement strand
GTAGTCGCCATTTTCAAATGCCGCGTCCGTCGTCAGCGCGGCAATCTGTCCTTCGAGTCTGACCACTCCATGGGGATAGCACTTTGCGGTCCCCGCTGTCGCCGCGATTCGGTCCGCAAATGTGGGATAGCTGACCGCCCACTGAAAGGCCTGCTGCGCGCCCATCGAAAATCCGATGATCGCGCGCAGATGGGAAATTTTCAGTTCTTTCACAAGAAGCGTGTGCACTGCCTCGACATTGTCCCGTATCGTCATCACCGGGAATCGGGGGCCATGAAAAGGTTCAGGCGTGTTGCTCGGCGAGGACGAATGTCCGTTCCCAAATAATTCGGTGGCTACCAGAAACAGTTTCGAGGGATCAAGCGCCTTGTCAGTTCCGATTAGCCATTCGTACCCGTGATAATCCGCCATATAGTGCGACGGCAGCAGGACGACGTTGTCCTTCGCTTCGTTCAGCTTGCCATATGTCCCATACACCACCAGCGCCCGGGGCAGGGTGACTCCGCTCTCCGTCTTGAAATTTTCAATGACGCACTCGTGCCGCTCGCCCTTCGGCACATTGGCATCCGACGAAGCTTGAGCGATGACACTTGGCGCACCCAACGCCAGTAAAACAATAAGCAGCAGAATCCGTTTGCGCATCAGCATCAAGACTCATCCTTTCTCAATGGGAGAATATCCAGACGCCAGCCAATGAGGAACTATTACTTTGATGAGGAAACGAAAATGTCTTTCGGGATCATCATATGAACACCCTTGTTGCCATCGACCAACTCGGTGATGTGAAGATCGGCTGCGACGCTCGATAGCATATAGGCATCGTCCCGCGAAAGGTGCTTGGAGGTCATCAAGAAATCGATCATCTCGCGAACGGCCAGTTTGGTGGCTTCGTTCAGGTTTTCGTGCAGGCCCATCGTCATAAAATACGTTGGCGTTTCCGCGCGCGGCCACAGGAGATGCATGTCTTTCCGAACCACGAATTGAAACTTGCCGATTAAAGAGGTCTCTAGCGCCGTGATGTCCACCTCACCATCACCTTGCCCGGCATGGCCATCCCCAACTTCAAACAGTGCCCCGGCGGCATGGACGGGTATATATAAGGTGGTCCCAGCGACCAAATCTTTGTTGTCCAGGTTGCCTGCATGGATCCAGGGCGGATTGCTGCTGATGCGGCCGGTGGGGGGAGCAACACCCATGCTCCCGAAGAACGGGTGTAGGGGAATATCAATTCCCGGTCCGAACCGCGCGATCATGCGTTTTTCATCCAGAGGAATAATTTTCATCTTCGGATAAGGAAATTCTTCCGGGAGAAACCCCGATCCGGGTCCAAATCCGTTGTAAGCGTATGGAATGGCCAGACGGACCGCGACGATGCGGACTTCGAGGACGTCGCCAGGTTCCGCACCTTCGACGAAGATCGGACCGGTTAATACGTGTCCGCCCGGGCCCCGGTCCTTAACTTCCTTGAAAATGTCCCGCAGCGATTGCTCGACCTGTGCCGGTGGAACCCCCGCGTGCTCGAGTTGGTCCGGGTCGGATGTAATCAACGTGTGGACTTCCACAGTCTCCCCGGACTTGATGCGGAGAACTGGAGGAGCGTCGGCCGAGTAATAGCCAAAGGCAATCGTTTTGGGGCTCGGTTCGAGGGAATGGGTGGTGGGACCACCGGACAGCTGGGCCATAAGCGGGAGACATAACAACAAATGCAAATTCCACAGCAAGCTTGCTCTCGCCAACTTTTGCAACTTGTTCATCGGTTCGTCCCTTCTGTTCCGGAAAAATAGTAAACAAACTGCAGGCAAGAGAGGAGTCCCCTCAGCGCCCGTCGCATCCGAGCGAAGATGCGAAGGAGTTTGTGAGAGCCTGTTCTCCATGTGGCTGTGTGGCCAGGACAAAAGTGAATTGAAATCGAAGCTGATCCTAGAAGCTATATTTCAATCCGAACTGGATCAACCGCGGCGCCACGGAAGTGGACTGGATTTTTCCGAAGCTTCCGTTTACCACCGGCTGATTCGTCACTGGGTCGATGGTGTAGCCGGCGAAGGACGAGCCTGGATTGGCAAATTGCGGATGGTTGAAGGCATTGTAGAAGTCGGCGCGAAATTCCAGAGTCCCCGCTTCACTTAAGCCTCCGACTTTGGTCGTTTTAATCAATCCCATATCAAAGTTGGCCTGATGTGGCCCACGGAAGGCGGCACGTCCTGTGTCGCCATAACCAGTACCGTCTCCGATTGTAGGAAATGGACAGGCGCCCTGATTGGGTATTGCGCCGGGCGAGGCGCTCGCGAATGCAAGAGGATTAAAGTACTCATTCAGGCGAGCCTCAACACTGCCGCTGGTTGCCACCTGAGCTTGCGAAAATCCGGGGCACAATTGGGCGCGAGAAGTGCTCCCGCTTCCGAAGATACTCCCGCCGGAAGGGTCAGTGATTGTCACGGGTAGGCCACTCTGAAAAGTAGTGACACCTGAGAAGGCCCAGCCACTCAACAATTTTTGGTTAACAAAATTATCTGCCTTAGGATGGGGGATCTCCCAGAGATACGTGAACACAAAGCGCTGCGTGCGATCGAAATCCGCAGGTCCCCAACGCTGGTGGCGCTCGTTTGGATCGTTACTGTTCCCATCGCCGCCAAGAAAGACGGACTGGAACCCGACACCTTCGACGTCGGTGAGGTTCTTGCCCCACGTATAGGCGCCTTGAAACTGTATGCCGTGGCTTAATTGTCTTCGCACCGTCACTTGCAATCCGTTGTACATGGAGAAGCCGTAGCTTTCGATGCTGGTGAGCCCGTTCGGCGCGAATCCCAGGATCGGCACGCGAAGTCCGGCGTTGGCCACAGTGTTGGTGGTGATCCCATTGACCGGATCCGTAGGGCTCGCCAAAAGAGCTGTGTTCGTCAAACGGGACGAAGCCAGCCGCGTTCCACGCGTCCCAACGAAACCGACCTCCAACACCGTTCTCGGGAGGAATTCGTACTGGGCGTCGAGGCTGTATTGCTGAACCATTGGCGAATCGTAGTTTTCGGCTACGTAGTCCGCAGAAAGTCCCGAATTAAGCGTGCGCGTTGGGAATATGGCAGGCGCCGGCGGCGGATTGAACGGAACCTCGAACGTTGCCAAAGAATTGCCCGCTCCGACTCCGACTCCGAAACTTACGAACGGAGGCGATACGACGGTCTGCAAAACCGAGTTGCCGTTGGTGCGTGTATAGAACACGCCGTACCCGCCTCGCAGAACCAATCGTTGCGAGTTCGGCAGCGGCTGCCACGCGAAACCAAAACGCGGCCCGAAATTGTGCAGCGGTGCCCCGTTACGAGCCAGCGTCTTCCCGCCGAGCTTGGTGACGCCGTCTGGAATTGGCAAAGTAAAATTGGAAGGCACCACCCATCCCGCCAAAGTGCCGGCAGCAACCTGATCGTTGCTCGCTTTCGCCAGGCTCGGAAATACGCTGCTGAATCGGCCTTGATCCTCACTGACCCCACCGTTGATCTCCCAGCGCAGTCCGAAATTCAACGTGAGCCGCGGGTTCATCTTGAAATCATCCTGGACAAAGCTTGCGTAGTTGTTCGCGCGATAAGCCTTGGACAGGGATCCCGCAATTCCTTCGCTCAGAAACACATTGCTGAATTGTGTTCCATTCTGCGCGGCGCTCAGGCCAAGAAGGAAATCGGGGAAACTGAGAAACATGAGGATTCCGCGCCGAGGGCCAGGGTCGTTGAAATTGAACTGCGCCCGTAAGAACTGGAATCCGGCCCGTACGGTGTGCCGGGCGTGCGTCCATGCGATTTGGTCCGAATATTGGAATTGGTTGACTGTCGAGTCGGAGTCGTCGTTAAAATTCCCGCCGACGCTGAAAAGTCCGTTTACCGCAATTGTCGGCATTTTCGGAAATGTCGGGTCGCCCGGAGTAATGCCGAGGCTCTCATCGGTAATCTTGCTCCCGCTGACAAGAACACCCCGATTGCGCGAGTAGTCCACCATTGCCTCATTCACGAACGCATTGGATAGGAGCGAGGTCAGTTTTAGCGAAGCAACATGGTTGTTGAACTGCGCGCCTTGATCGGAACCCGGCGTGCACGGGGTACTGAAGAAGCACTGACTGAAGGGAATGTTTTGCGGTGCCCGGGCATAGAAATAACGTTCTGCCAACCGATGTTTGGCCGATATGACGTAGTCGCCGTTGATGAGGAACTGATCTTCCGTGAACCGGCCGGGAAGACTGTAAGCCGAAAATCCCTGGTTGTTCGTGATCGTTTGCGGTGTGGGAATGAGATACGTCCCGTTGGGAATTTTGGTGTTCAAAAGGTTCAGCGCCACGATATTGATATTGGAGCCGTCGCAAGCCACTGCCGTTCCACCATTCGCCCCCACCTGTCCGCAGAACTCCTGCCCCAATGTCGCAGCGGAACGGTCGTCGGTAAGCGGTGGTAGTGAGTTCGACGAGAGTGAGCCAGCGCTTAACCCGTTCACCTGCCGAGTCCCCTGGTACGAGCCAAAGATGAAGAATTTGTCTTTGATGATCGGAGCGCCCAGGCTGCCGCCGAACTGGTTCTGCTTCATCACCGAGCGAGGCTGATTTTGTTGATTGAGGAAAAAGTCATTGGCATCCAGCTTGTCATTTCGCAGGAACTCAAAAACCGATCCATGTAGTTGATTGCTGCCGGACTTGGTGATGACTTCCACATTTGCGCCGGCCCCGCGGCCATACCCCGCATCGTACAGACTTGTCTGAATCTTGAATTCTTGAATGGCATCCGGATTGGGAATGGGAATTCCACCCTGCTGCAGAAACGTTCCGGCGCGGCCGCTGCCGAAATTATTCACGTCCGAGCCGTCCATTTGAAAATTATTGCTGGTATTGCTGGCTCCGTTGACGTAGAAATCCTGCGTTCCATTGCCGAGATTCGCGGCGTTGCTCACATCCGCCACTACACCCGTGGACATCGTAAGAATTTGCGTGTAGTTACGGGTGGAGAGGGGAAGATCCCCGATGGTACGGCTATCAACGACGGTGCCCAATGTGGCGTTTTCTGACTGAACGACTTGCGCAGTTGCGGAAACCTCCACCGTCTCCCTAGCCTCGCCAAGAATCATCTGCACGTTGAGCGTGCTGGTTTCCGTCACAGTTACAATTACGGGCGGCAGCACTACACTCTTAAATCCAGTAGCCTCAAACCGGAGCTCGTAACCGCCGGGCGGGAGCAGGCTGAAACGGTAACTTCCGCTCGAATCCGTTTGAACCGCACGTTTCGAAGCTGTGGCCTTTTCCGTCGCGGTAATTTTCACGCTCGGAATTGCACTACCCGAGGGATCCGTTACCGTTCCGGCGATCGCGCCCGTGCTGACCGTCTGTGCATGAGCTTGGCCCGGGCAGAAAACCCAGAAAGCAAACACCAAGACCAAGCTCGGTATTGCCACGGATCGCCAACTTCGATTCATGATTGCATCCTCCTGTATGAATTCAGAATTCCCCGTTCGTCCAATGTGGTTCCGCTGGGCAATTGAACTCATGGATCTTGCAAGGCGCGTCCCGAAAAACCCGGTGCCAACTTCCCGGTGCCCGTTAATTTTGCCCGGATGCGGTTCAATGCCTCGCAGCCGTCACCGGCAACGGCATCGGGAGACACGAATCCCATGACGTCCAAGAGCCGACAATCCGATTCAGAAATACGAGGACCCCAAACCCAATTTGACTTTTCCTCGAGCAGGCAATGCCGCTCGCGGCTTGGGGAAATTTGGTAACACCCGCGATAAAAGATTGTCAAGAAATATTTTTGGAACGCTGTTCCACGATGCGGAATGCGGAGACTCCCCCTGCGGCGGTGCAACCGAAATGCACCTCCAACTGCGGCAATTCCGCGGCATCGTTGTAGATCAAGAACGTAAGGGTGTGGAGAAAGCTAACTCAACCAGGTCCCGACGAAAGCACAAGAGACATTCAGAAGCCGGGATACTTCTGGGCGGGGAGAAACCCGAGTTTCTCCGAAAATTCCAGACTGACTCGTCTCAGAGCGTCCCGGAAAAAAGCTCTCTTCTCTTCGGACATTTTATGCTTCAACATCGAGAGGCTCATCGCAGCCACGATTCTCGATGTAAAATCCCGAATCGGCGCGGCCATGCAGCGTAATCCGGTCATATATTCTTCGTTGTCGTATGCGATGCCCTCTTTGCGGACAATGGCAATCTCCGCTATCAACTCCCGCAGGGATGTGACGGTGTTTGGAGTGAGGCGGTCCAATTTCTTCTTGTTCTCGTAAAGCATCCATATTTCGGTCTCTGAAAGTCCGGCTAAAAACGCTTTGCCAAGCGCGGTGCAATGCACGGGAGCCCGGTGCCCCATTCCAAAGCTGATTCGGACGGGTTCTTTGCTCTCTTCGTGAGAGATATAAACAACTTCGGTTCCCTGCAGGATCGCCAGATGGCTGGCCTCATGACAATCCCGGGTGAGTTGCTCAAGCATCGGAACCCCAAAGGTAAGTAATGGCGATTGCTGGTTCAACTGTTCGCCCAGGCGGGCAACCCGATTCCCCAAACTGTATCTCGAAGTTTGCGGGTCGACAATGACGTATCCCGCTTCCTCCATCGTGACTATGAGCCGGTGAACCGTGCTCTTCGGCGTCTTGAGCGCATCGCTTATCTCCGTAATTCCCGATCCGCCCGGGGACTCGCCGAGCTTGTCCAGAATGCGAAGGGCTTTGATCAGCGATTTTACGGGCCTCTTGTTCCTTATGGCCAATTGAGGCCTGGTTCGAAGTTTCATTGAATCCCACCAACCTCGGGAGCGTATTTGGTTCGCAATCGTTTTTTTGACGACCGATTTGAGCGGTCAGCCACAAGAATCAAAAGTTGCGATTAGTCTTATAGCAGATTTTGCTACAGCCAGTTCAGAAATCAAATCAGCCCATGCTTTCCCGGAAGATTGAAGATTCAACAGTTTGCGATCAGAGCAACCGATGTTCGCGGAAGGGCGAGAGATTCCTGAATATGAAATCAGTCGAAAAATAGAGCAATAACAACGTTCTACGAACAGCTCGGATTCACGGCAAAAGCGGCCCCGGGCACAGCCGCGGCTCCCTGGTGGCAGTTCCCTTCTGTCGACTTGGACTTCGTAGCAGCTGTTTGCTGCCGGAGAAGGAATGCTCACCATAATTGCCGCTTTGTCCGCTCATATCTGAGAGGAAAGTAGATGGCTCACTTTGCGACTAGCTTGTCTTCTGGATTGCAGACGAATCAGAGACCTGTACAATGTCTGAGCGTTTAGGGGAGGTGCGTATGCGACACTTCTGGTTCTCTTTTCTGGCGGTATTTATCTTTTTGCTCCCGGCCGCTGCACAAACCGGCAAGCCTTCCAAAAATGTAGAACAGTTTGTGCGAGTGGACGCGGCGAAAGTTGTGTTGGCGCACGTGCGGGTGATTGACGGGACGGGCGCGGCAGCCTTGGAAGATCGGAATGTTGCCATCGAGGACGGCAAGATTTCGGCAATCGAAAATGGCAGCGACATTGCGGCTTCCCCCGGAGTCACGATTCTTGACCTCCGCGGATACACGGTGATGCCGGGGATTGTCGGGATGCACAACCATCTCTTCTACATTGCGCGCCCAAACCTGAATAGAGAGTGGAAATCCGATCCGCCGGTGCTCGTGCCGCAGATGACCTTTTCCGCTCCGCGTCTCTACTTGGCTGGTGGCGTGACCACCATGCGCACAACCGGAAGCGTGGAGACTTACGCCGATCTGAACCTGAAACGCGAGATTGACGCCGGGAAACTTCCGGGGCCACACATGGACGTGACTGGCCCCTATCTGGAAGGCGCGGAGAGCTATTTCATCCAAATGCCCCACCTGACCAGTCCGGAAGACGCGCGGCAACTGGTCGAATACTGGGCCGATCGCGGAGTAACGTCGTTCAAAGCGTATATGAACATCACCCGGGCAGAACTAAAGGCCGCGATCGAAGCCGCCCACAAACGCGGCATAAAAGTCACGGGGCACTTATGCTCGGTCACCTACAAAGAAGCGGCGGAATTAGGGATCGATGATCTCGAGCACGGATTTTTTGTAAACACACAACTCGATCCGGGAAAGAAGCCGGACATGTGCAGCGACAGCCAGGGGAATTATACGCTCGAGCACATGGAAGCGGACAGCGTAGAGGCGCGAGAGTTGATTGAAACACTCGTGAAGCATCACGTAGCCATCACATCTACCCTGCCAGTGTTTGAAGGATCCGCGGCCGAGTTTAGAGACGGTGGACCTGCACAGATTAATCAGAAGGCACTGGACGCCATGAGCCCCGAAGCAAAGGAGGCCTACTTGCTTCTGCGGCACAGACCGGGGACTGTGCCGCGGCCCAAAACCGACCCAAAGTTGCTATGGAAACACGATCTGGCACTCGAGCGCGCCTTCGCGGCCGCCGGCGGTTTGTTGATTGCGGGCCCTGATCCAACTGGCACTGGCGATGTGGTGCCAGGATTTGGCGATCAACGTGAAATCGAACTGCTCGTGGAAGCTGGTTTTTCGCCACTTGAGGCGATCAGGATCGCAACGTTGAACGGCGCTATCTACCTGGGCAGAGACAAACAGATCGGCTCGATAGCAGCGGGAAAGAATGCGGATTTGGTCCTGATCAAGGGTGATCCTACGAAAAACATTTCTGATATTGAAAGAGTGGAAATTGTGTTCAAGGATGGCGTCGGTTACGACTCGCAGAAGCTCCTGGATTCGGCAAAAGGGAGGTTCGGGGAGTACTGAGCGCTTCTCCCTTGTGTGAAGTGCCAGGAGTCTGGCCAAGTTTCAAGAGTAGTGCTGCGTCGACAGTCCGACCGGGCAACTCTTGCAGGAAAAGGGGGTAATTGGACGTGGCGACTTGCTCTTGAGGGGAGTAAATACAGCACAATCAGGGAGGCTTCCCGATGCCCGTTCTGGCTCATAGCCCGAACTCGTCAGTTCAGATCTGCCCCACAACGAACTGGCAAAATCCGTCCCTCAGATTCACTTCTGTTGTGAACAGCATGGGAACAAAATACCCAGTTTTCGACTTCTGATTTGCACCGCTAGCCGTTTAAGGGAAACAGAATCATCGGGAGTTTTTGTTAGCGGCGGAGAGGATTGACCCCGCCATCCTAAAGGTTTCGGAGGCACGCGCTGCAACAGCGCGCTAAGGAAATCCATTGGAGGGAGTGAAGGCTTTCGAACAACGAATCTAGCAAAGGCAAAAAGAAGGCGGATACCAATGTCACTGTCACGGCTCACTTTCGGCAAAAGTGCCCGTAACTTATTAAAAATGGCGGATGAACCTGTAAGCCGGATTCTGTTCGGCGCATTGCTTTGCAGCAGTGCGCCGCGACGATCATTCCTCTAGGCCGCACCTCGCGATGCGGCTCCAGCAACCTACCCGAGGGTTCTGACGGGCCGGGCCAGCCCTCCCCTCCTATTTGGTCTTGCACCACGCGGGGTTTGCCATGCCGGCGACATTACTGCCGCCGCGGTGGGCTCTTACCCCACCTTTTCACCCTTACCTGCGCGCGAACCATGAAGACATCCCGAAGGTTTTCCTCCGGGCTATCACCGGGTGT
>DATLVJ010000734.1:0-2986 GCA_035577585.1 Candidatus Limnocylindrales bacterium | reverse complement strand
TCCGGCGTGTACAGCACAATCTCCGGATCGAAACACTCTTCCAGTTCCTTTGCATTCCCCCGCTCAAACGCCTCTGCGCAATGATGCATATGCGTTTCCATCTGCCCGAACATCGCCCGCGCATCCGGCTCGACCGGCGGCCCCATCGACGCCACGTGTCGCTTCAGATCGATCGTCACTCCCATCTTGTCCAGTAGATCCACCCCCAGAATTCCGTCCACCCGGCCGCCGCACGCCTTCCCGATCGGACTCAAATCGATCGCAGGCAACCTCAAATCCTTCAGCCGGTGGCTCCCCAGCGCCAACTCCGGCAGCCGCACTTCGCGCGCGCTCGTCGCTGCTGTTCCGCTCCACGAGGTAACCTTTACATCCTTTGACCGTCCTGTCGAAAAACTCCGGAGGTTCAACATCGTTGTCGCGCCAGTGTCCAGGAGGAACCTCATCTCCGCCCCGTCAATCTTTACTCGCACCACCGGCAGCACATCGCACTTTTCCAGGGGGATCTCATCCCCATCCGCACTCCCCTGTCCGCGAACCGTCCCGCCACCCAGGGCGCACCCCAGTAGTAATAGTCCAAGTAAGGGGGTTCTTCTCATACCCACTCCGATGCTCCCGTGAATATCCCGTTATACCCGTCTCCCAATTTTAGTCTCACCGAGCCTGACCGTTTCAGGAACACAATTTGACCAAACCTTTCCCCCATCTCATCCGTCTCTCTATGTAATTCGCGTAGTGGTCCCAGAGTTCACGGCTCCTTCGCCGAGGCGGCCTCAGCCTGTCCCTGCACGCGGGACGCGTTGCTCTCCCACCTCCCGTTTGGCCTCCGTGGAACTCGGCTAGGTGTGTGCCAACAAGCCTCACCGGTCCCAACATTTTCGACAGAGGGGACCACATGCAGACCTCGCGCCATCATGTTCGCTCGTTTTTCGCTCCCTATTTCGTTCTCAGCTTTCTAACGGTCATCCCCATCCCCGTTTCTGCTCAATCTCCCAGCACCTCAGATTCGTATCATCTCGGGCTCAACTTCTTCTATGGTCGTTCTGTGCCCGTTGACTATGAGAAGGCAGCCGCCCTGTTCCGCGAATCCGCCAAGGCCGGCGATCCCCGCTCTCAATTTATGCTCGGGTACCTCTACTCATACGGATTCGGTCTTCCGCGGGATTTCGTTCGTGCCGCTGAGTTCTTCCACACCTCAGCCCTTCAGGGCTACGCCCTCGCAGAGAACAACCTCGCCTCCTTCTACCAGCACGGTCAGGGCGTTTCGAAGGACCTCCGTGAGGCGGCACGCTGGTACCTCGCCGCCGCCGTCCAGGGCGATGCCATGGCCCAAGCCAATCTCGCCTCTCTATATTACAGTGGCACCGGGATGCCTCAAGATTTCAACCGGGCGGCGCACTGGTTTCGGGCTGCTGCGGAGAGCGGCCAGCCAAATGCCCAAAACGATCTGGCCGTACTGTACTGTTACGGCCAGGGTGTTCCAGTGGACCGTGGCAAAGCCGCTCATTGGGCTCGTCTCGCCGCCGACCAGGGTCTAGTCCCCGCCCAGTCCAACCTAGGCTTCCTTTACGAAAACGGCTGGGGCGTCCCTCTCGACTACGTTTCTGCATTTGCCTGGTACTCTCGTGCCTCACGCGCTGGAGACCACGCGGCCGCTGAGCGCCTCGCCTCTCTTCGCCAGATCATGACCAGTAAGCAACTGGATCTAGCCACCGTTCTTCTCCCCAGTGAAACTCCCGTTCAGGATGTGTCTTCTTCCGTCCCTGCACTGGCATTCGGCTTCACCGACCCGGTCAAATAGTCTCCTGCTTCTCTCCGACAGAGCCAATCCTTGGATTGGGGCGTACTTTATCACTTCGGCGGACCCAGTGCCGTCTGCCCAAAATCAAGCAGTCCACCCCATCCGACGCCGCATCTCTCGCGTTGATCGGCTTCAGCCCAAACGTCACCTGCAATCGCCATCTTCGCCTACAATCCACTCTTCCCCAACGCGGCAACGCGCGCCGCCGTCCACTGGGTGCCCTACTTCACCGTCGCCTACCCCGCACTTCCTCCAGATGGCGGATCCTCCTAAAGCTCTTGTGGCGAACCGGGCGCATGCACACACGACACGCTCGGTAGAGTTCCCGCCGCGGCCTCCGTATCCGGCCGCGTCCACGGCAAAATGTTTTTGCTCCCTTTAGCGCCACAACCTTCCCGAAATAGCTGAATCCCGGGTCGCCGTACGTCGCCCACGTCAACTCCGCCTTCTGCAAATTCTCCGGCAGCGGTGGAAATCGCAAACGGTTCCTGTGGCTGATATTTTCGCTGCATCTCCACGATAGTCTCACCTCGCTCTCACAATTTCGTGAACACGCCTCTCTTCTCCACGCCCCGCTGGTGTACACTCAGTTCGACTCCAGTTCCATTTCCCGGCTCGCACCGCCAGGCGCGCCCTTTGAGGTCAGCTTGCTACCCCAAGGCAAGTTTTCCAAGCTCCTCATCGCCCTCGCCCTCCTCGTAGCGGCGCTCCTCTTTCTTGACCTCACCGCTGTTCGCGGCCCTGAAACCCGCCACCTCTACGCCAACTCCCTCGATTTCTGCATTGTCATTGTCGCCGCTCTCGCCTCCTTCAGCGCTGCCCGCCGATCTCAGGGTTACGCTCGGCAACTCTGGACTCTCCTCACCATCGCCCTCGCTCTCGAAGCCCTGGCCGAGGCCGTCACCACCTACTACCAGATCTATGTTCCTGGCTCCTCGAGCCTCCCTGTGCCTTCCGACATTCTCTTTTTTGTCTGGGCCGCCCCCGTTTTCATGATGTTTCTTCCCGCCGCCGACGAGAAATCGCACGGTTGGGACTGGCTCCGTATTCTTGATTTTGCCCAAATCGCCATCGTCGCCCTCACTGCCTATCTCTACTTCTTCTACTCCCCATCTCGCTGGCTCGCCAGCCCTGCGGACCTTCCCCGTCAGATCCTCACCCTCTACATCGTTCGCGACGCGTTCCTTT
>DATLVJ010000733.1:0-2645 GCA_035577585.1 Candidatus Limnocylindrales bacterium | reverse complement strand
GGTGGCCGAGGCAGAGACTAGGACGCTGGGGCGCGCGGACATTTTGGCGAGAGCCTGGACGAGGGCCTGGGTGGTGTCTACGCGACTGGAGCGGAGGAGTTGTTTGCGTTGCGGGGTCCAGCGTTTTTCGGCGATGGAGGCGCCGGCCAGGTTGACTACGGCGTCGGCGCCAACGGCGGCTCCGCCCAGTTCGCCGGTGGCGGGATTCCAGCTGACGTCGAAGCCAGGGGAATTGCCGGCGGAGGTGCCAGGGCGGATGAGGTGGCAGACGGTGTGGCCGCCGCGTTGGAGATCTTGCGCGAGGGCGGTGCCGACGAGGCCTGTGGAGCCGGTGATGAGGATTTTCATAGGGTCCTTTGTGGTGGATTGATTATGGCGCAGAAGCTGGGGAAGGGTGATCCGTAGTGCGAGATTCCTGTCCCAGGAAGAGGGATGGCTCGTTATTTGCGTTCTGTTGCTCCCACATGAGTTGGGAGGAGTATTCGGCCTTGAAGTGCTTCGGACATCCTTGTCGGATGTCCTCAGAATGACAAGGATTGGTTGGGTGGTTCATTGAAATTTTGGGTGGCTGGAATTCGGGCGCAAAAGCGGTGGCAGAGCCACCGCACTCCAAAACGAGGCAACCGCTCTGGATGGTGCAGTGGCGGGGGGATGGGGGACAGGATACAATTTTTGCATGCCGACGGCCTCGACGACAGTGCGGGTGAAGGTGTTGTTCTTTGGGCGGCTGCGGGAATTGACCGGGCTGGCTGAGGAAATCGGGGAATTGCCCGAGGGGGCGACATTGGCGCAGGTGTTTGAGCGGTATGCGGAGAGGTATCCGAAGTTGGCTGGATTTCGGAATTCGATGGTGGTTTCGCGGAACCAGGAGTTTGCGGCGTGGGATACACGAGTTGCGACGGGCGATGAGATCGCGTTTTTGCCTCCAGTGAGTGGGGGATGAGTCTCGAAAATGGGAATTGGAAAATTGAAGGAAAAGGGAAAAAGCAGATTCCTCACCCCGCTCAAATGGCGAACGGGGTTCGGAATGACTTGTTTGACTTTTTCCGCAAATACTGAGAACACGCCTTTCCGAGTAGCAATGAGCCGCAGCAAATGACGACAACCATTCGGGAAGACAAGTTTGAGCTGGTGCGCAAGGCGATTGATGCCGGGGCGCTGGTCCAGCATGTGCGCGCGGGGCAGGATGGAGCGATTGTTACTTTTGATGGATTTGTGCGGAATGAGTCGCATGGGCGCGAGACGAGTCACCTGGAATATGAGGCGTACGAATCGATGGCGCTGGGAAAGATGAAGGAAATTGCAGTGCAGATTCATGAGAAGTTTGCGATACATCGGGTGGTGATGGTGCACCGGCTGGGGCGGTTGGAAATTGGCGAAACGAGCGTGTTCATCGCGGTGAGCGCGCCGCACCGGGGGGCGGCGTTCGACGCCTGCCGATTTGCGATTGATACATTGAAGAAGACGGTGCCCATCTGGAAAAAAGAGTTCTTCGCGGATGGGGCGGTATGGGCGGATGGCGAATTGCCCCCGACACCCCCAAGTGCAAAAAGTGCATCCTAGCTATTTGATGAATCCCCGGGTCACGCGAAACTTCCACTTGTGCCTTGCTGGATTGGCCTTTATTGCGGGGGCTGGCTTTGCCTGCGCGCAGGAAAAGCCGGACCGGCCGCCGTGGGCGCAGCCTTCCACCACCCAACCGCAGCCACCTCCACCAAGCGGTCAGCCGCAGCCTCCGACGACTCCCGGGCCGATGGTGCCCGCGCCAGTGGACACGCCGGAGAGGCAGAAAGAGCCCCAGGCGCCGAAGGGCGCGATCAAGGTCAACGTCAATCTGGTGAACGTGCTGGTGAGCGTGCTGGACGAGAAAAAGCGTCCTGCGCCGAACCTGCCGCAGGAAGCGTTTCAAGTGTTGGAAGAGGGTGTGTCGCAAAAGATTGATTTTTTTGAAGCGGAAACCAAGCTGCCGTTGGACCTGGCGTTGATGATTGACGCGAGCATGAGCGCGCACATTGATTTTCAATATGAGCGCGACGCGGCGACACGTTTTATCCGGCAGGTGCTGCGGCCGGAGGACCGTATGGCGGTGTTTTCGTTTGACGAAACGGTGACGCAGCGGACTACATTCACGGAAAAGGTGCAGACGCTGCAGGAGGCAGTGGCCAAGATACCTGACGGCGCGGGCACTTCGATTTACGACGCGGTGATGCTGGGCTCGCAGACACTGGAGAAACGAGGCAGCGAGCGACGGCGTGTGATTGTCCTTGTGACGGACGGCGGGGAGACCACCAGCCATGCGGATTTTGAGGCGGCGCGGCGTGCGGCGCTGCGCGGCGAGGTGCTGCTGTACACGATTTTGGTCCGCACGATGAAGAGTGAGAATGGGCGAAACACCGCGGGAGAACATGCACTGCAGACCATCACGGAGACGACCGGGGGCGCGATGTTTTTTCCGGATTCGCCGCAGGAGTTGGCGATAATTTTTGACCGGATTGAAGCCGAGTTGAGGACGCAATACCGGTTGGCGTATTACCCGAATCCGCGCGGGGTGGCGAATACGTATCGAAAGATTGAGGTGAAGATGCAGCCGGGGTATGCGGCGAGGCACCGGACGGCGTATTTGGTTGGAGCGCAGTGAGGGGAGA
>DATLVJ010000732.1:0-4885 GCA_035577585.1 Candidatus Limnocylindrales bacterium | reverse complement strand
TCGGAGTTGGTGGTTTCGCCGTTGGTGATGACGAATCCACGGTCCAGGACGCCACAGTAGATGGTATGGAAGGCGATGCCCATGCCGGAATATTGTGCCGGGGGTTCGAAGCGGCCGATTTCTTTTTGATGCTGGGGATCGGAGAGATCGAGAATGATGAAGCCGTTGCAGCCGAAAGCGCCGTAGCCGCGATTACCGCCGTCTTCGAGTTTTTTGGGGACGTAGACGGGACCGTGGAGGCCGGCGAAGGGAGTCTGGTCGGCGACAACTTTGGGAGGAACTAGCTTCGACCAGATCCACTTGTTGTATTCGGCTTCTTCGCCTTTGCGGGAGCCGGGAACCCACCACATGGAGACTTCCTTGGCGCTCCCGGGGTCTGACGCGTCGACGATCATGTTGCCGTTGATCAACTGGCGGAAGTAGGACGGCTGATGGATGTAGGATTCGTCGGGAGCGGTGTCGAGGTAGGCGTATTTGCCGCCGTCGTAGTAGTTGCGATGAGTGCCCTGGCCGGTGGCGCCGGTGCTGAATTCGGAGAGCTTCACGATTTTGGAAGGGTCGGTGGCGTCGTAGAAGCGGACGCCTCGGAGGCCTTTGAAGTTTTTGCGTTTGTCGTCGAGATGCGGGTCGTCGTACTTGCCCATGGGCGCTTCGGGCGTGGAATCGGTGATGGGTGTCTGTGAGCCGGTCATGAGGATCCACTTTTTGAGGCTCTTGTTGTAGGCGACCTGGACCTGGAAGCCATCGAAGCCGCCTTTGTTGAACATGGTGGGCTTGCGGACGTTGCTGACGTCGAGGACGTCGCCCTGCTGAAAAATATAGCGGCGGTCTCCCGCAGACATCATTTGCATCTTGCCGTGGCGAGATTCGCCGGGGCCGATGTGTGCGAGGACCTCCATATTGCGGATATACATGCGACGGTCGAGGTAGGAGATGCTGTTGGGACTGGGGTGGCCATGATGATCGGCGAGGGCAGAGAGAGGCGAACTTGCCAGAGCGAGACCGGCACCAGCGGCGGTGCGGAGGAAGCTGCGGCGAGAGGGAGTGAAGAGGCCCTCCGCTGAGTCTGGCTGGGGGAGGGATGACAACTGAGGCGGACGCGCGGACTTCTTTCGTTTCATTCGTGGCTCCTTGGATTGAGCCCGGCGGGCACCTGGCCCCGGCCGGAGGCTTCTGGGTGTCTGGGCTAGTTGCCGAGGCTGGGGAGAGACAAACCCGAGAGCCGAAAGTGGCAAAGAGGCCAACGACACCGTAAAGAGGTAGGACCCCTGTACCACTTTGAAAGTGAGGGTGTCAACGATTAAATGAGGTGAATCATAAATATCGATGGATGGGCTGTACAGGGATGGGGTGATTTGGTATGTTGGTAGGACCACTTAGGATTCTCTGTGACGAATCCTTCCGAACGGCCCAAACATCTGGGCCAGGTAGCGTTGGGGAGGCCAACCATGGCGATTGCCACAATCAACCCGGCAACCGGGCAAGTGATCAAGTCGTTTGACGCGCTGACCAGCGCGGGCATTGAAGCAAAACTCCAGAAAGCCATCGAGACGTTTGGCAGCTATCGGCATACCTCGTTTGCGCAACGCGCGGAGTGGATGCTGAAAGCGGCGGCCATTTTGGAGAACGAGAAGGAAGCGTTCGGCAAGGTGATGACGACGGAGATGGGCAAAACGCTGCGGTCGGCGGTGGATGAAGCGGCGAAATGCGCGTGGGTTTGCCGGTATTACGCGGAAAACGCTGAGAAATTTCTGGCGGATGAGGCGGTGGAGACCGGAGCGAAGCAGAGCTACATCCGGTACCAACCGCTGGGGCCGGTGCTGGCGGTGATGCCGTGGAATTTTCCGTTCTGGCAGGTGTTGCGCTTTGCGGCGCCGGCGCTGATGGCGGGGAATGTGGGACTGCTGAAGCACGCGTCGATCGTGCCGCAAAGCGCGCTGCTGATCGAGGATCTATTTCACCGGGCGGGATTTCCGGACGGTGCGTTTCAGACTTTGCTGATTGGATCGAAGGAAGTGGACAAGATTCTGGGCGATCCGCGGGTGATGGCGGCAACGCTTACAGGCAGTGAACAAGCGGGTATTGAAGTGGGCATCGGAGCGGCGAAGAGAATCAAGAAAGTGGTGCTGGAACTGGGGGGAAGCGACCCTTTCATCGTGATGCCGAGCGCGAATCTGGAAACGGCGACGAGCACGGCGGTGAAAGCGCGGATCTTCAACAACGGGCAATCGTGCATCGCGGCGAAGCGGTTCATCGTGGCGGAGAGCATTGCGGAAAAATTCGAAAGCCTGTTCGCGCAGAAAATGGCGGCGGTGAAGGTGGGCGACCCCTTTGACGCGAGCACGGAAGTGGGACCGCTTTCGACACCGCAGGGCGTGGAAGACCTGGTTCGCGACGTGCGTAAATCGGTGGAAGCAGGGGCAAAGATTCTGACCGGCGGCAAACCACTGGACCGGCCGGGGAATTTTTATGCTCCGACGGTATTGGTGAACATTCCGAAGGATTCGCCGGCCTACAAGGAAGAGATGTTCGGGCCTGTGGCGAGCGTGTTCCGGGCGAAGAATATTGATGATGCGATTCGAATCGCGAACGACAGCCGGTTTGGGCTGGGGGCCAGCGCCTGGACAAATGATGCCGGGGAACAGCGGAAATTCATCGAGGAGCTGGATGCGGGGATGGTGTTCATTAACAAGATGGTGGCTTCGGACCCGCGGATACCGTTCGGAGGGGTCAAATGGTCGGGGCACGGGCGGGAGTTGGGAGCCTGGGGGATCCGAGAGTTCACGAACATCAAGACAGTATGGGTGGAGCAGGGCTAGGAGAAGGGTAAGAAAGGGTTGCGGAGGAGGGGCGGGAATGGTAGGTTGGTCCGACAACTCGACCATACCTCGATCTCCCTGGCTCGCCGCCCATGATGTCCCCTACCGCGCGGGGTTCAGATCAATGAGTCGACTGAATCCATGCGGCAACGGAGGTTGAGATGTACAAGATTATTCGGGCCTCTCGCCTTTACGAACAAATCGTCCAGCAAGTTGAAGAATCGATCCACAAGGGCGCGCTGAAGCCTGGGGACCAACTGCCTCCGGAGCGCGAGCTTGCGGAGCAATTTGGGGTGAG
Source organism: Candidatus Limnocylindrales bacterium (assembly GCA_035577585.1). GTDB lineage: Bacteria > Acidobacteriota > Terriglobia > Acidiferrales > UBA7541 > Acidiferrum. Next base: position 1,768 of record DATLVJ010000732.1, on the reverse strand, counting down.
CCGGACAGCGGTGCGCGAGGCAGTGAAAACGCTGCGGGAAAAGGGACTGGTGGAGGCATATCCGGGGCGCGGGACATTTATTACGGATGGAAGTTCTAACACGATGAAGCAGTCGCTGCACCGGATGATGCGCTCTGGAAACGAAGGATTCGCGTTTCTGGCGGAAGTGCGAGCGATTCTGGAACCGGAGATTGCGGCGCTGGCGACGACGCGCGCTGACAAGGAAGACCTGGCGGCGATGCGGGAACAGGTGGAAGTGATGGACGCGTCGAAGACGGATCCCGATACGTACATCGAGGCGGACCTGGATTTTCATCTGGCACTGGCGGAGGCGGCGGGGAATCCGATCATACTTTCATTGATTGATTCGATTGTGGGGCTGCTGCGCGAGCAGCGAATTGGAATTTTTCAGGTGTCGGGCGGAGCGGAACGCGGCCAGTATCACCATAAAAAAATTCTGGAAGCCGTGGAGCACCGGGATTCCGCCGGAGCGCGAGAGGCGATGAAGGCGCATTTGAAACAGGTACGCGAGGATTCGCGAAACGCGCCCAGCGAATAATCTAAAAAGACTTGGCAGCGAGTGTGATTCGGGAGAGGTGAGGTCTTGGCTAAATTAGGGTTTGTGGGCCTGGGAGTGATGGGCAGCGAAATGGTGAACCGGCTGCTCAGCAAAGGGCACAGCGTTACGGGGTATAACCGGACGCGTTCGAAAGCAGAGTGGCTGATCAAGAAGGGGATGAAGTGGGCGGATTCGCCGCGGGCGGTGGCGGCGGAAACCGATGTGGCGTTTTCGATGGTGACGAATTCGGCGGCGTTGGGCGCGGTGATGAACGGGCCGGATGGAATGATTGCCGCGGCGACACCGGGGAAGTTGTTCGTCGAGATGAGCACGGTGAGCCCGGCATTCAGCCGGGAGATCGCGGGAAAGATTCGGGAAAAGGGCGGGGACATGATGGATGCACCCGTATCCGGAAGCGTAATCACACTGCAGGAGGGGAAACTCTCGGTGATGGTGGGCGGACGGAAGGACACTTTCGAAAAGGTGAAGCCGCTGCTGCTGGACATCGGGCCGAAGGTGACGCACGTGGGCGATAACGGCCTGGCGCTGGTGATGAAGATTGGGACGAACTTGAGCCTGGCGGTGCAGATGCTGGCGTTTTGCGAAGGAGTGCTGCTGGCGGAGAAGAGCGGGATTGCGCGGGAAGTGGCGGTGGACGTTCTGACGCACAGCGTTATCGCGTCGCCGATGGTGCAATATCGGGGGCCGTTTGTGCTGAAGCAGCCGGCGGAGGCGTGGTTCAACGTCAACATGATGCAGAAGGACATGCTGCTGGCGCTGGAGTTGGGAAGGCAACTGGACGTGCCGATGCCGACGACGGCGGTAACAAATGAATTTCTGACGGCGGCGCGCGGGATGGGGCTGGTGGAAAAGGATTTTGCGGTGGTGTTCGACGTGTTGGCACAGATGTCCGGAGTAAAGGCATGAAGACGGTTGCGGATACTGGGAAGACGGAAAACGGCGTGGCGGCGGAGGTTGGGCTGCGGCTCTACCGGCAGATGGTGCGTATCCGGTTGTTTGAAGAGCAGGTGAACGAACTTTATACGCGTGCGCTGATGCCGGGGCTGGCGCATTTGTATATCGGCGAGGAAGCGGTTGCGGTGGGGATCTGCGAGGCACTAAAGAATACGGATTACGTGACCAGCACGCACCGCGGGCACGGGCATTGCCTGGCAAAGGGAGCGACGCCGGACCGGATGTTTGCGGAGC
>DATLVJ010000731.1:0-2504 GCA_035577585.1 Candidatus Limnocylindrales bacterium | reverse complement strand
TTCCTCTCTTCGGCGCGCTCTAATTGCGCGCGGGCGAAATTCGCCATCCCCGTATAGCCACAGGTGTCGCATCGTTGCGCGACCTCAAGCAGCGCCTCCCGCAGGTCGTCCTTCTCGCGCTCATTCCATGCGAGCGCATTTCCGAGCCAAGCGTAGTGTGCAGCCGAGACGTTGATTCCCCTTTGGTCGCCTTTGGAAATTCGGTCCAAGGTGTAGTTCATTAGCGCTCGATGTGGCGTCGGATCGCTCATGCTCCGCTCCCCTGCCTCCGCAGCGTCGCCCGCTTTGGTCTGCGCCTGCGGTTCCATGGTGCGACGTGGATTTGACTGCGCCGGAACTGCCCGTGCGCGGCGAAGATGTGCCACATGAAGGTGGACATCCGCGCAATCTTGAAGCGCCAGTTCGGGCCATATGCTGGGACTATCACGTCACAGTCCTCCGCAACGCCACCACGCTGGCTTTCCCATTCGCTTTCTTGTCCGCAAATCGGCAGTACCGCTCGATCATCGGCAGCGACATGCCGACCTGATCCTGAATCTGTGTCGTGGTGGCCCCGCGCTGGCGCAGCTCGACGACGCGGGTGCCGCGCAAGCCGTGGAAAGTCGCTCCGGCCAGCTCAGGGATGCCCTGCGACTGCTGGCGGAATTGGCTGTCCAATAGCTTGCGGCCATACACCTTGCCCCAGTGCTGGTGGAGATACGGACCAATATACCTCTGCCCTGCTACGTGCCAAGCGTTCCACCCCTTTTGCCGTCCTGTGACAAGTTCTGTACCCCAAGTGGCCATTTCGGCTGCAAGCTCCGGGTCGATCGGGCACCATACCTCGCGCTGCGTCTTCTGCTGGACGATGCGGAAGCCGCCGTCGTCAATCATGTGCGGGCCGAGTCGCACTACGTCGGAGCCTCGCTGTCCGGTGTAGCGGGCGAGGAAGTAGGCTCGCCGCACCATTCCGGACAATAGCATCTCTGCCGCTGCGCACTGAATCGTGGTCCATGGCTTGTGGCCTCCGTCCGATTTGTACGGCTTGACCGCTTCCGTAATTGAATGGTCAAAGTGACCTCGCTCGAGTCCCCAAGAGGACAGTGCGCGCAAGGTTCCCAAGAGATTGTTGCCCGTGCCGGGAACGTCGGCGAATTGGTCCAAGAGTCGACGGATATCGGACGGGCGCACTGTTTCAGGACGCATGTGGCCAAGTCCTCGCCGAGCAACATCAATTTGCCGTTCGTATTTGCGCTTGGTCTCTCCACTGACATCGTTCCTCGTCCTCAGCCATTGCATGTATTTGTCGAACACCACGTTCATCGTCACGACGACGGGAGCGGCCGGAGCGCCCTGCAACTGCGCCAGGACCGCCCAGAATTCCGGGCTCTGCGGGTTGCTCGGCAACTTCAGCCGCTCTCCCGGCGACGCCGTGTTGCGGCCGGGCTGCCAGTAGAAATACTCCCGGCCCCGGCTTACGACGCGGTGGACGCCTTTAGGCAGAGCCACGGCGGCCCTCCGGTGCTTGTCTGGCATTGCGGACCCCTGCGTCATTGGCTGGCAAGAGCCCGAGTTTCAGCCTTTCAATCGCCGCATCCAAGTCCACCCGATCCCACCTGAGCCCCCCTGTGGGCAACCGGATCGCCGGGGGAAGCGCGCCCTTGCGGATGTTGTCGTCAAAGGTCGACTCCGACAAGGCGAGGTAGGCGGCGGCCATCGCCTTGGAGAGTAGGCGGGAGGGCTGTGGATTTCCTGGGGACAAGTGCTCGCTCATCTCGGCATGTCTCTTTCAGCACGGTCTCACGGTGATGCTGGCCTTGTTGCGCCTGACGTAGAAGTGCTTGAGGCTGTCCCCATTATCCTCTCCGTATGCAAGAATGGCGTCTTTCGTAAAACGCTCGCCGAGCCATCTTGCAGCCCGAACGGCAAGAATCATGTCGTCCGCGGGAACGTCCAAAAAGATCACCCGCTTAGGAATGCCGCTCATCTGGGCACATCGCCTCCGGGCGTCATCTCGGTATGGCGAACCACGACACGGCAGTTGCCGTTGGCCCCCATCCAGAACTGCCAGTGGCTTCCATCGCTGGCATCGATTCCGAGATACCAAGCATTTTTGGCCATCTGTTCGAGGTGGATGGCGCAGCCATTGGCGATGACCTCATCGATAGAGCCGTCATCGTTCTTTCTGATCTCGACGCTCATTGCACGTCGCCTCCGGGTGGAAGGTGGGATCGGATGGTCAAAACAGACACACTCGCGGATCGATTCCGCGTCCTAGAGCGTCTCGAGGCGGACAGAGTTTGCGCCCTTGCTTTTCGGCCTGTTCCTGCCATCGGCAAACTGTTGCCTTCGGGCAGTCGAATTCTCGCGACGACCCGATGACGTGACGATGCGGCTGGTTCGGCCCGAAGATAGGCATTGATGATCGACCGCTGAGTTCTGCGGCCTCCTCGACAAGCTGCTGAATGCCGCCAGTGGCGCACGCCATCGACCACCACGGGCAGCCGTCCGTGTCGAGATCGTCG
>DATLVJ010000730.1:0-5419 GCA_035577585.1 Candidatus Limnocylindrales bacterium | reverse complement strand
CTCGAAATCTCGCGCTGGCAGCAGGGGTAGTGGTTCTTCTGGGTGGATTGTGGCTTATCGTCGGCGCGTGGACACTTTTTAAGCGGACGGGCCAAGACCCGAAGCCCTGGAAGCCGACTCCTGAGATCGTGTTGAGCGGACCTTACCGATTCACGCGGAATCCTATGTATTTGGGACTGACGTGCATTCAGATCGGGGTTGGACTGGCCCTCAACAATCTTTGGATTTCTTTACTGGCGGCGATTTCGCTTCTGACTGTTCATTTCATCGCAGTAATTCCCGAAGAGAACTATCTCACCGAGAAGTTTGGAGACAGCTATCGGGGCTACCTGGTCAAAGTGCGGCGATATCTTTAAGGCCGATGAATCGGCAACCCGCTGACAACCCGATCAGTTCGGGTTAGCGAGCAGCGGACGTGGTTCGACGCTGGAACGCCTCAGTCCCGACAGTCGGCTCGGGACACTGCGAGCGAAACGACTTGGATGGATACGATAAAGAGATCGTGCGCTCATTTGCTTAGTGGGCGAAGAATCAAATGAAACTCTGATAGGTCTCGTTCGGCCTTCAACAGTTCAGCATCCCGGTATTTTTTATTCACGATTGATGCCACAGCTTTGGAGGTTTCGTCACTCGCTCTGCACCCCACAATTACTCGGCTTACGGCTGACGGCGGGAAGTTAAACAATCGAATGGGGTAATCTGGTGTAGCTGTTGGCTTACCTGATTCTGCTATGCTTGCGAGCGCACTTTCGAGCATTTGTCCGGCGTCTTCCGAAGGCATCGTGGCGAACATTCTCCATTCCTGCTCATAAGCCCATTCTTTGCTCTTTGTGAAGTACATTTCTGCCAGACCAACTTCACTCAAGAATTTTAGCTTTGGTCGTCTCCGTGAATAACGGACTTTCATTAGACTATTCGCAGCGTGCGGTTTTGCGTCCTCGTGCCACAGAAACGGGTCGGCTGTTTTGAAACCGATTACAAAGCCTTCGTGAGATTTCGCATAGTGCGCCCACATCAGCAGGTTGTCGTATTTTTCTGTGAGCGAGAGAAGGCCTACAGTACGAACCAAAGTGTCGATAAAGAGAGGACCAAGGGTCTTCATCAATTCGTTGCGGTATGGCGCAGAACTAAACCTGTTCACCATTGCCTTTCGCATTTCTTCGGGCATCCCGCTGCGCTCGGCCTCTATTCGCGATGCTATTTCTAAGTTTTTCGGGCTGACGAGTTCGAGGAACGCTGGTGCTGACTCAAAGGGGTCGTTGAAGACGGGCGGTTGGGAAAATCTGATTTTTCCGTTTTGCAGTACGTCAATTCGCTCGGGCGCGAAGTATTTGTACAAGGTGGAAGGGGGTCTCAATCCAAACAGTTTCTGTAGCACAGTTCCCTTCGCCATAACCTCAAGTTAGCATCGTGTTCTTTCGTTCCGATGGCCCTCTTGAGGTATAGTGGCCTTCTGGTAACAGTGAGACGTGCTAAGGCCTCTTCTAATGGAAAAGGAAATAGTCAAACGCTCCGCCGAGATGGTCCGCAAGGCTGCCATGAATGCAGCCGAAGAGGTCTTAAAGGACCAGTCCAAAGACCTGACAGGGCTTTTGGCCAAGCATTTACCGACACTAGCGGCAGCGGCTCTTAGTACATTCTCTGTTCAGTTTGTACTCTTGTGCTTGAAAACGATTGCTGACGAAGAAAAATCCAAACTCATCCTTCAGCAAGTAAATAGATTAGTCGAGGCTCCCCTGAAAACGGGGCTAGAGGAATTACGAACGGCCCTTGCTCTCGAAGAGTATTTCGATTATGAGTCGGAAGATCAGGCGAGTCACAGAATTTCGAGGTATCGGGATTCCCTTCGAAAATTGGACGAGGCTTTAGCACTAGCAAAGGACGACCAGGAGAAAGCAGCCATTCACCTTTTCAGGGCTTTAGCATCAGCCCGTATTCCGGGCGCAGAAATCGAAACAAGGATTCATGGCTTGGAGTTTGTAAACTCATGCAAAAGCCTAGCCAACAATTTGATTGTCGAGGCAACGAGGCAGGAAGAAGAAGCGAAGAAGAATGAGGACCGTGCGTCAAAAATAGTAGTCGACGGAGGCATGGGCGGAGGCGGGGGACTTGTGGGTTGGAGTATGGCAGAAGATAAATTGAAGAAACGGACTCTTGAAAAGGCAGCTTTGACTCAAAGACAAAGCGCATCGAGGCTTAGGGCACAATCTGACACCTTGTGTGAATCTTCCGCCGTCATTTCTGCGCTGCTCGGTTAACGAGAAGGGAGCCACGTGAGACAGGTGGGCGCAAACAGGGTGATCTTTCCAACGGGTAGTCGCGCTTGCACATCGCCTGATTGTTCCGATAGTCTTTTCTTTGGAACAGACCATGAGTATCAAGCTGGATTTTCCGACGATGGCACAGGTCGAGAAGGCCACCCGCGAAGACCTTGCGCGTTGGTATCGGTTCCTGGTTGCGAATGATAAAGAGCAGCAGGCCATCCTGGACAAGATTGCCGACCGTTTCAAAAAGCTAGGCGGTATGACCCCGGAAATCTCTAAGCGTATCGGCCACGGCGGAGCTTAGAACATCGGCTTGTTGATCGTGCTTTCCACTTCAGTCGCGTCCTGTACCCCTAAATACTTCTGAGTCGTCTTCAAGTCTGCATGGCCCAGGTAGTCCTGAATCGTGCGCAAAGTAATCCCATGTGTGTGCCAGAATGTTGCGCGGGTCTTACGGAGACGGTGCAGATAATGGAGGCTGCAACCTTCACTGTACGTTGCGCAATTCTTCTCAACCTGGGTCTTGGTATAGCGTCCTTCACTCCTGGTCGTTTTGCATTTCCCGCAGTTCAGCCCGGCGCGGAACGCGATCTTCTTGAACTTCCGAAGGAAATGGCCCTCCGGGTCGCCGTGTTCATTTGGAAATATCCATTCCGAGTTTGATTGTTTCTTGCACTCCTGGAGCATATCCACAAGTTCCCGAGTGATCGGAGTCTCTCGGCGCTCGTGGGATTTCGGCGTGAATTCTCCGGCGCTCCCGTCGCTGTATTTGAACTTCTTGGCCTGAACTACGAAGTGCGGTACACCGCCCTTCAGCACCACATCCGTCCATCTTGCGTGTGCAACTTCTTTCTCACGGCATGCTGTCATCAGGAAGAATGTGTAACGGCAGGTTTCAGTTTCGTCCATTTCAGCAAACAGCTTTTTCAGGTCCTTCTCGGAGTATGGCTCCGCGATCTCCTCTTCCACGGTTGGCAGCAAATCCTTCACAATTTTGTACGGGCTTGCGACTCCGGCTTCCTTCAACATGAACACCACGACCATCAGCTTGTTGTTAATCGTTTTGGGCGCAGAGTCCTTGCTTTCGAGGAATGATACGTGTGCGTCCAGGACCTTGTGGTCCACCTGGTCGATGTATTTGGCGCTCGTCTGCTGGAGGAATTCGTTCAGGATGAAGGTGTAGTTCTCAACCGTGGAAGCGTTCTTGCGCTTCTTCAGGTCCAGAAAGCTGGCGATTGCATCCGCGATGAGCACACGGCCAGCGTCATTCTCAGCCGGGAGAAATTGGCCCCGTGCCTTTTTATCGCGCTCTAGTTTCGCTTGGTCAAATGTAGGGGCGTCCAGAGCCACCCAGGGTTGGGCACCGTTTGCCTGGGTTGGCCGGATGTAGAACGGCCCCCGTATCGAGGCTGTTTTGACCCCTCGGGCCTCCTGGATACGCCGATAACGCCACACATGGCTGTTTCCACGGGGTTCCTTCAATCGCTGGTAGATCGCTAGTCCCGCCACCAAGCCTCCCATTCAGCCTTAAATCAAATCAGTCGAATGACGTAGCAGGACATAGCATGGGCGAAAAAGCGTCAATTTGTCAAGGAAAATGAAAATGGCGGAGAGGGTGGGATTCGAACCCACGGTACGGTTTCCCGTACGCTCGCTTTCGAGGCGAGTACTTTCAACCGCTCAGTCACCTCTCCGCGGTCAGTGGTTTCATTTTATCAGAGAGGGTATCGGCGGGGCTATGGAGTGTTGCGGGCTGAACTGCCGAAGTTCTGTGACGCGGTGAATCGGATTCAGCGGCGCGCGGCGAAGAAGGACTGCAGAAGGGAACTGGCTTCCGCGGAGAGGACGCCCGGGGTGACTTCGACCTGATGATTCAGCCTGGGGCTGGTGAGAAGTTCGAAGCAGGTGCGGAAAGCGCCGCCCTTTGGATCGTCGGCACCGTACACGAGCCGGGGGACGCGTGCCTGGACGATTGCGCCCGCGCACATGGCGCATGGCTCGATGGTTACGTAGATAGTGGTTTCCGCCAGGCGATAATTCGAAAGCTTCTGCGCGGCTTCGCGCAGCACCACGATTTCGGCGTGCGCAGTTGGGTCGCAGTCGCGAATGGTGCGGTTGCCGCCGCGGGCGAGAATTTGATCCCGATGGACGAGCACAGCGCCGATAGGAACTTCGCCGGCTTGGGCGGAGGCGCGGGCTTCTTCCAGCGCGATTTGCATGAACTCAGAATCGTTCATCTTGGCGTAGTTGAGAATATCACGCTCGTCCCGCCGCTGAATGAATTGCCACGCGTGCCGGCCTAATTGGGCGAGAATCCTTGACATCCGGCGATGGGCAAAAGAGACTGTGAACATGAACGTACTGATCGGGCGGTTGATTCTGGTGAAAATGGCCTGCTACAGCAGGAATGGTGAGATCTGGGGCCGCCGCCGGCTGGAAGAAGGGCCTACTCCCACGCGCAATACGCGCTAGAAGACTCCATGGAAATCCGCAGAGATCCCGTCACACAGAGCTGGGTTGTATCCGGGCAGCGCGAACGGCCGGAAGAAGGGGAAACCGGATGCCCGTTCGACCCTCCTGCGATTGATAATGCGAAATCAATTCTGTCGTGGCCGCCGGAAGGGCCGTGGCAAATCCGTGTGCTGCCTCATCCGGAGCCGCTCTATCGCGTGGAGAACGATCCGGGCCGGGCCGCCGAAGGGATTTACGACAAGATGGGACCGCTGGGCGCCCACGAAGTGGTGGTGGAAACACCGCAACACGACAAGCGGTTTACGAGTTTCAGCGATGAGGAATTGGACCATGTCCTGGGAGTCTGGGGCTCGCGGATTACGGACCTGAAGAAAGATGCGCGGTTCAAGTATGTAACTGTGTTCAAGAACCAGGGGCTGCAGGCTGGCCAGGAATGGGCGCACGCACACTCGCAGGTGACGGCCACGATTTTCGTGCCGCGCCGCATCAAGTACGAACTGGCCTCGGCGCACGACTGGTTCAAGGATAAAGAACGTTGTGTGTTTTGCGATATCGTGCGGCAGGAAGAAAAGCAGGGAAAGCGCATCGTGGACGTGCAGGGCGATTATTACGCATTGTGCCCGTATGCCTCGCGCGTCCCATATGAAATCTGGATATTGCACCGGCGGCATAACCACCTGTTT
>DATLVJ010000729.1:0-2316 GCA_035577585.1 Candidatus Limnocylindrales bacterium | reverse complement strand
CCGGCGGCGGTGGCGCGCAGGGCGGTCAAAAGCCTGGCGACGTGATCGATGCCGAGTATGTGGACGTGGACGAAGGCAAGAAGCCGAATTAAGAAAAGGAAGTAATCGGTAATCAGCGATCAGTAATCAGGAAGCGGTCCGTGGATCGGATTGCTTCCCGGTGAAATGAGAATGGGCAAAATGGGTCCAGCACGCGGGCAAAATATTGCAACGGGTGTTGGACCCGTTTTCATGAGGGAAAGGGCGGCTTGAGCGAATGATCTGCCGCTACAATATTCGGAATGGCAACTAGCGCTAAACACGATTATTACGAACTGTTGGGAGTCGAGCGGAAGGCGACGGCGAAGGATATTCGCACGGCGTTTCGAAAGCTGGCGCGCAAGTATCATCCCGACCTGAATCCCGGCGACAAATCCGCGGAAGAAAAATTCAAACAGCTGCAGGAAGCCTACGACGTTCTTTCGGATACGAAAAAGCGGCAAATGTACGACCAGTACGGCTTTTACAGCGACAATGCTCCGCCTCCAGGCTATGCGGGCGGGGCCGACGCGGGCGATTCGAACGTCAATTTTGATTTTGGCGGGTTTGATTTCGGTGGCGGCAGCGGTGGTGCTGGTACCGGAGGAAGTTTTCGCGACCTCTTCAGCCAGTTTTTCAGCGGAGGCCGCGGCGGCGCGATGCAGGCAGAAGAAGAACCTGGCGGCGACCTGGAATACCAGATCGAGGTCAGTTTTTGGGACGCGGTGCGCGGCGCGGTGAAGAAGCTGCAGATCACGCGACTGGATTCCTGCGAAGTGTGCCACGGCACTGGTGCGGTGGGCACTCCTCAGACTTGTCCGACGTGCAACGGGACGGGGCAGGTGCAACAGGCTGCGGGGAAGATGCGGTTCAATGTGCCTTGCAGCCGCTGCGGTGGAACGGGAAAGCTGCGGACGGCGTGCAAGAATTGCGGCGGCGAGGGACGCGTGCGCCGCACGGAATCGATTGACGTGCGTATTCCCGCGGGGGTGGCCAATGGCGGGCGCGTGCGCGTGCCGGGCAAGGGCAATGCGGGAACTATGGGCGCGTCGGCGGGCGATTTGTATTTGCGCGTGGTGGTGCGGCCACACGAATTTTTCGAACGGCGAGGCAACGATCTTTACACAAAGGTGCCAGTGACGGTGCCGGAAGCGTCGCTGGGCGCAAAAGTGGAAGTGCCGACGATTGATGGCCGGGCGCTGGTGAGGATTCCGCCCGGGACGAACAGCGGGAAGACGCTGCGGCTGAAAGAAAAGGGCGTGCCGAGCGCGCGCAACGGCGAGCGCGGCGACCAGTACGTGGAAATCCAGGTGGTGGTGCCGGAGCCGACGGATGAGCGCGTGCGCAATGTGATGAAGGAGCTTGAAACGATTGCGCCCGCTGATCCGCGGAAGGATTTATTTGCCAAGGCTGGGGTGTAAGGAGGAGGAGAGTTGTAAGTAATTGGTTTTTAGTTTTAAGTGAGGCGCCGTGCCGATGATGGGGTTTTGTTCTGCGCATAACTTAGAACTTAAGACTTATAACTGAAAACTTCTTTCACGCATGCCACCGAAAACTCGCAAACGCGCCAAAGCCGGGTACATGATCAGCGCCGTGGCGGAAATTTATAAGCTGCATCCGCAGACGCTGCGGTTGTATGAACGCGTGGGATTGCTGAAGCCTTCGCGGTCGCAGGGCAATACGCGGCTGTATACGGATTCGGACCTGGAGCGGTTGGACGTGATTCTGACGCTGGCGCGAGATATGGGCGTGAACCTGGCGGGAATCGAGATTATTTTGAACATGCGCGAAAAGATGATTGAGATGGAACGGCAGATGAGCGAGTTTGCGCACGTGGTGCAGCAGGAGCTCTGCCGCATGGCGTCGCAGCCTGATGAGAAGACACCGAAGCATGCGATTGTGAGGATGGGGCCGAGAGTAGTGAAGACGTGAGGATTGTTGGATAACAGATAGAAGATATCGGCGATCAGAAATCATCGGAGAGCCTCGAGTGAATCGGGGCTTTTGCTTTTTTGTGCACAGATTTCCGCAGGCGAGTCGCATTGTGACCCGCGACGATGGGACGTATGATGCGAATAGCGGTGGAATGCCTCAGGCCTGAAGGCCTGAGCCACAGGGAAACATGGCCAGGGAAGATTGCGCGCTTTGCAAAGGGACGGGTTGGAAGATGGTGCCGCGGAAGGACGGTGCGGCGGGCCAGATGGCGGTGGCCTGCGAATGCGGGATGGAAGAGCGGGCGGAAAGAGTGATGGAGCGGGCGCGCGTGCCGAAGCGCTACGAGCATTGTGACTTCGAGAG
>DATLVJ010000728.1:0-2833 GCA_035577585.1 Candidatus Limnocylindrales bacterium | reverse complement strand
TGGATGGCGATTCGCTGGAGCCGTTGATTAATGGAAGCGCGGCGGCGGCGCGGACTGTTTTCGGCGAAACTAATTATCCGCTGCGGTTTGGATGGGCGCCGTTGCGGTCGATTCGAAAAGAAGGATTCATATTTATTGAGGCGCCGAAGCCGGAGCTGTACGACCTCCATGGCGACCCTGGGGAATCCAACAATCGTTACACGCCGTGGGACGGAACGGTTCAGCGGCTGCGGAGGGATCTGGCGGAGTTGAGTGCAAAATCGCCGACGCGTGGATCAACTTCACCTGCAACTGTCTCGGCTGGCACCATCGATGAATTACACGCGCTAGGATATTTGGGTGCAGCGGACGCGGGAAGCGCAACGGATGTGCCGGAGCCATCTTTGTTGCCGGATCCGAAGGATAAGATTGAGGAACAGAATCTTTTGCACACGGCGACGATGGCGGCAGAGGATGGGGACGCAGCGAAGGCTCGGGCGGCGCTTGAGAAAGTGCTGCAATTGGACAAGAGTTCGGCGATTGCGCTGAGACAATTGGGCCGGCTGGAGATGGCTTCGGGTAATTACGCAAAATCCGCGGGTTACCTGCGACGGGTGCGCGACGCCCATCCGAACGACACGGCGGATGCGCTCGAATACGCGCGAGCGCTGGAGCTGGGCGGGGATCTGGCGGGCGCGCGGGTTGCGTTGCTGGCGAGTTTGAAGTTGAACGCGAATCAATTTGAAACGCGGCTTGCGCTGGGGCGGGTGTATCTCGGGTTGGGGGATTCGAAGGCGGCTGAGGAGCAGTTTGAAGCAGCGGTGCTGCTGCAACCTGGGAGTTCAGAGGCACAGACCAATCTGGCGAAGACTTTGATGCGTCAGAAGAAATTTGCGGAAGCCGCGGAATTGCTGGAGGCGGTTGCCGAACCGTCGAGCCGCAATCCTGAAATATATGAGTTGCTCGCGCAAGCGTACACCAGCATGGGACGACGGCGGGATGCGCAGCGGGCTCAATTGCGGGCGAAGGAGCTTAGACATTCGAAGGGGCCGGGGTGAGTGGTGGTCCGATGAGATCAAAGCAGGTCCCGCGGTGAGACCCAAAGAACGGGCCGGGCCCTTCGGTCGAACTCAGGGCAAGCGAGCCCGGCCCCTACAAAAGCTTCAGAGCACAGGCTGAAGCCTACGCTACGAGGGTGAAGCCTTGAGACGAGCTACTGTTTGGCCGCTACTTTGTTGGCGGGGTTCTCGAAGATTTCGGTGAGAACGCGCCCGCGCATCTGCTTGGGCTGGTCGATGCCGTAAATGTGCAGGAGGGTCGGCGCAACGTCGTACACGCTGGCTGCGAGACCCATAAGCCGCAAATCATGCTTGATGCCGGGGCCCATGGCGAAGAACGAGCCGGGAACATCGTCGCCGTCGGCGAAGTCGTGCTTGGCGATTACAGGGGTGGTTTTCTCATGGTCCATGTGGGCGTGGGGATCTTTTTCTTCGAACTCGCGCAGGGGCTTGATGCCGTGGTCGGAGAAAATAATCAAATAGGTGTTCTCATCCACGTGTTTCAAGATCGAGCCAAGGACCTTGTCAAAGGCAATGTACTGGTTGGGGAAGGCAGCTTGGCGAACGTTATTGATGCTGGGATTGTAGCCGACATTGAAGGGTGTGATGGGATAGAGCCAGTGGCCGGTGCGGTCTTCGCAGGACTGGGCGAGGAAAGTGAATTCCGTGGGATGCGTGGTGAGCAGATAGTCGAACAGCTTGGTCTGCTGGTCGCGAATGAGTTGGACTTTGCCAAGCCACTGGTCGATGAGTTCCGTTTCGTGGCCCTTGAGATCGCCGGCGGCGGGCATGCGCTCGCAGTCGATATAGAAGTCGCCGACGTTTTTCAGGAGTTCGGGCTGCAGGCTCCTGGGATAGACAGCGTCGCCGCCCATCACTTCGCTGAGCTTGGGGGCGCAGAGGACTCCGTCTTCACAGTTCTTGCCGCGGGTGAGCATGCCGCTGATCATGTAGCCGTTGACGGGCATGACGGGAAAAGTGGCCGGGACGTTGGCCATGCCGACAGTGACGCCGCTTTTCGAGAGCATCGACCAGAGAGGCTCTTCCTTCATCATGTTGGTGTTGGCGGTGATGCCGCCGACGAGGAAACCGGTGACGCCATGCTCCTCTGGATTGGTGCTGGTGAAGAGCGTGGTGTAAACCCGTGGGCAGTTGGGGGCGGAAACGGTGCGCAGCTTTCCGTAGGCGCCGTTTTCGATGACCTTGGACAGATTGGGCATCTGCCCCTTGAGCAGGAGGGGACGGATGATGTCCAGCTCCATGCCGTTTACGCCGAGGACGATGACGCGCGGCTTAGGCTTGGAGGCGGGCTGTTGTTGAGCAAAAGCAGGGACAGCGAGTAAAAAGACGGATAGCAATAAGGAGAATTTTCTTGGAACCATGGAACACCCCTGGAAATAGATGCAAATTATATAGTTGGGGGTTGTGGGTGTCCAGCAAAGGGGGTGGGGGGCGCACACGGAAATATCGAGTAGGCGGGGAAGGCAGGCTGAGATGCAGAGGGCGCAGAGAGGACGCGGAAGAGATGAAGCGGCTCGCGCTCAGAGACGGGCAGGATTTATTTGCATGGGTGAAAGAGAGGCCCGCCTCGGAAGGCGTGCCCTACAACGGAGAAGAGTAACCCAAGAGAGGGGTGAGCCCCACGCGCACAAGACCTTTCGTTTCGTGACGCTAGGAAAGCGTTCTATAACTGACGGGGAGGCTTGAGGCGGGCGGCTTCTGCGCGCTGGCTTTCGGCATCCGCGGCGCGGCCCAACTTTTCGTATTCTTCGGCGAGGAAGGAATGGGCTTCGCTG
>DATLVJ010000727.1:0-2971 GCA_035577585.1 Candidatus Limnocylindrales bacterium | reverse complement strand
GAATGAAGGCAAATACTGGAATTCGGATGCTGGCAGCCCATTCAATCTTGCCGAATCAATGAGTGAAATCGCTACATATGCGCGGGTCGGCCAAGATTCCCTTGAAATTCTTCGAGATTCGACGGGTTGGATGGCGATGCTTTTTGATCGTCGCCTTCCAAACATCGGCACTATCGATGTGGACAAGGCGAGCGAAGGCTTGGTTTGGTTGTTGTCCCGAATGCCACAGCCGGATGCGGCACCGGTTGCAGGCTCCGGATTTGTTCTTCGTCGGAATCTTGCTCCCCTTTTGTTGGGCGCTGGTGGCACAAAAGAGCCCAAATTGGACGGGCCCTGCGGTTTCACCTCAATCCTTTCCCCTCAACAGGTAAAAGAGCTAAGTGATTGGTTGGAAGGCATAGATGCTGATCAGCTTCGATTGCGGTACGATCCGAAAGCCATGACTACGGAAAGCGTCTTCCCGGATATCTGGCTAGATGATGAAGGGGCATTCGAAGACTACTTAATGCCCTACTTTAACGACTTGCGATCGTTTTTCGTGGAAGCACGGGCAAAAAATCAGTATGTCCTTGTTTTCTTCACATGAAGAATCAGAACTGGGCTCGAAGAAACTCGGATCGAATATGAATGCCAAACAGATTCTCGAAGAATTGAAGCCGCTGGGCAAGGAGAGCTACAAGCGGGTGCTGGTCACCAATCACGGCGTGAAGGAGCCGTGTTTCGGCGTGAGCGTCGCCGAGTTGAAGAAGATTCAGAAGCGGACGGGCACGGACTATCAACTGGCGCTGGATCTTTATGAAACGGGGAATTACGACGCGATGTATCTGGCGGGTTTGATCGCGGACGATGCGCGCATGACCAAGAAAGACCTGCAGGGCTGGGCGGAAAAGGCGTACGGCGGGTCGTTGCCGGGCGCCACGGTGGCGTGGGTGGCGGCGGAGGGTTCGCACGGCTGGGAGATGGCGCTGAAATGGATCGAGTCGCCGAAGACTCCCGTTGCGTCGGCCGGGTGGGCGACGTTCAGCAGCCTGGTGTCCATCAAGGCGGACGACGAGCTTGATCTGGCGGAGTTGAAGAGCCTGATGCAGCGCGTGCAGAAGTCAATTCACCAGGCCCCGGACGCGGTGCGTCGGCATATGAACTTTTTCCTGATTTCGGTCGGTACTTACGTAAAGCCGTTGACGAGGCATGCCATTGAACTTGGCGAGAAGATCGGCCCGGTGGAAATTGATATGGGCGACAATGACTGCCAAGTGCCATACATCCCCGATCACATCCGCAAGGCGGAAAAGCGCGGGACAATAGGGAAGAAGCGAAAATCGGCGAAGTGTTAAGGGAATCAAGTGCAGAATGCTGAATGCGGAAGGCACAGAAAGCGTTTTGCCGGTGGTGCCTTAATTTGCAATGGAAGTTCAGAGTTCAAAGGAGGGAACCCTACCTCACCCCCAGCCCCTCTCCCTCCCGGAGGACCGGGCCGGAGAGGGTGGCTCCGAGCCTCGCGGCCAATCAGAGTCAATTAAGGTAGTACCGAATTTTTGAGCACGAGTATTTCACGGCTGGCAGGTCCATAAATCGGATAGCGGTTGGAAAATATTGAGTCCGTAGCATATGAAAAATAACCGCTTGACATAGTGTCTTAACTACACTATCAATAGGGCATGGAATGTGAATGAATGCGAAAAATACCATCCTGTTTCGTCCGGTCGGCCCGAAGGAGCTGGCGCTGATCGCGGCCGGCGGTTACCGGGAGTTTCCGCCGAGGTTGCCGGAACAGCCCATCTTTTATCCGGTCTTGAATGAGGAGTATGCGCGGCAGATTGCGCGAGATTGGAATGTAAAGGACAGCGGCGCGGGGTATGTGACCCGTTTCGCCGTGCGAACGGAGTTTATTTCCAAGTATTCGGCGCAGAAGGTCGGGGGCGCGATTCATCAGGAGTTGTGGATTCCAGCAGGGGATTTGGCGGAGATGAACCGGAACATTGTCGGATTGATTGAACTGATTGCGGAATACTGTGCCAAAACGAATGAGACAAAATGAATATTGCCACGGAACCATATTTGAAACAGGCGAATCGTTGGCCGGTGTCCGGTAAGCATATTCTTGCGCAATTCGATACGGACTCGATTGTTGTTTACCAGGCATATCGCCCAGCGATCGGCCTCTTTGCGGCTAAGAATCAGCAATTTGGCGGCGAATTCAGTTTTAGTCGGATGAGCTGGATCAAGCCCAACTTTCTTTGGATGATGTATCGTTCCGGCTGGGGGACAAAAGAGGGCCAGGAAGTCACGCTCGCGCTCCGGCTCCGACGAACGGCTTTCGATGAAATCATGCGAAGGGCAGTTTATTCGACATACGTGCCGGAAATTTATGAGTCGCCTGAGAAATGGAGAGCCTGTCTGGCAGATTCGCCGGTGCGATTGCAATGGGATCCGGATCACGATCCCCGAGGCGCCAAACAAGAGCGGCGCGCAATTCAGCTTGGGCTTGCGGGAGAGATTCTCAAGCAGTATGCCCGAAATTGGATTGTAAGCATCGAGGATATTTCAGATTTCGTAGCGGAACAGAGAACAATTGCCCAATCATATGAATTTGTGAATCTTCTCACGCCGCGAGAGGAAATATACCCGGTCAACGACGCTGAAGTCTCTAAACGACTCGGCGTCAGCAAACCTGAACACGCGTAACTAATTTATGCCACACACCTATCAATATCCCCGAGCCGCGCTGACGGTGGACTGCGTGGTGTTCGGGTTCGACGGCGGGGAACTAAAGGTGCTGTTGATTGAGCGCGGGTTGGAGCCGTTCAAGGGGAAGTGGGCGCTGCCGGGCGGGTTTGTCCGTGTGAATGAAACCGTGGATGAAGCGGCACGCCGGGAATTGGCCGAGGAAACGGGGCTGCAGAATGTATTTCTCGAGCAGCTTTATACCTTTGGCGCGGTGAGCCGCGACCCTCGCGAACGGGTGGTGAGC
>DATLVJ010000726.1:0-23641 GCA_035577585.1 Candidatus Limnocylindrales bacterium | reverse complement strand
GACAGACACTCAACCTCGAGACGAATCACCACGCCTCAATTTTCGATCTAACCGGATCGCTGTTATTGATCGGGGATCAGGGGCTTGGAGTTGGATTCAAGGCACAAGCCATAGGCCTCACTGATAGCCTCGAAGGCATGCAGGGCCGGTGTGTTTGGACTGACGAACGCGGCGACAGAGTTTATAGCGTGTTGAAGGGCGTATTTGTCGAAACGGGAAACCACATCGTGGGCACGATTCAGGGAGGGACTGGCCGTTACGCCGGGGTGACCGGGGAGTATACCTTTCAGTGGAAATTCATTGTTGAGTCGGAGGATGGCACCGTTAGCGGGCGGGCAGTCGACCTTAAGGGCCGGGCGCTGTTAGTCCCCACGGCCGAGGCGCATAGCAGAGAAGGCGGAAAATGAAGGCCGGAACAACCAACCTCCGCAGTCTGCTCAAACAAGCCCTTTCGTTCGCCCTGGCCTTTGCAATTTGGTTCTCGCCAATACCCGCTGGACTGACAAAAGAGGCGTGGCATCTGTTTGCCATATTTGCAGCGGCTATCTTCGCCGTCATTCTGAACTCATTTCCACTCTTGACAGCCTCGTTGCTGGCGGTAGCTGCTGCGGTGCTTACTCGCACCGTCGATCCCAGCAAGGCCTTTGCAGGGTTCGCCAACGCCAGCGTACTCCTCGTTGTCGTAGCTTTCCTCGTCGCCAATGCCGTTGTGAAGTCGGGACTGGGACGGCGCATCAGCTTGATTGTTGTGAGCGTATTCGGGCGATCCACGCTCGGCTTGGGCTACAGTATTTTTCTCACCGACGCCATGATTGCGCCGGCGTTCCCAAGCAATACGGCCCGCGGCGGTGTGCTCTACCCCATCATTCTCTCTCTCGCCCAAAATTCCGGCTCCAAACCGGACGACGAGAAGAATCGCCGGATGGGCGGCTATCTCATGTTCTGCGGAATGGCCAGTCTGAGCGTCTCGTCAGCCCTCTGGCTCACAGCCACCTCGGGCAATCCAATCGCCGTCACATTGGCCGAGCAATATGGGGTGAAGATTAACTTCGGCACATGGATGATTGCGGCGTCGATTCCGATATTGACGATGATCGCCTCGCTTCCTCTCATCCTATACAAATTGTTTCCACCCAGCGTGACACAAACACCCGATGCGCCGAAGGCCGCACGCGACGCTCTGCGCACCATGGGACCTCTTACGCGAGACGAATGGATCGTTGCGGTGGCTTTTGCGTTCATGGTGACTGGATGGGTGATGGCGGGGACCCTGAACTTGAGTCTCGCTGCGGTAGCGTTCGCCGGTCTTGGGGCGCTGCTTGCAACCAATGTCCTCTCGCTTGAAGACATTAATCTGCAGGGAGGTACGCTGGTCACCTTTATTTGGCTCGCAGTGCTGTTTGCATTGAGCGGCCAGTTGAACGAACTCGGCTTCATGGGTTACGTCGGAGGGCGACTGACTTCTCTGCTCGGTGGCATCACCTGGCCCGTTGCGTACGTCGTTCTGTTGGTGCTTTACGTATTGATGCACTATATGTTCGTCAGCCAGACCGCGCAGATATTGGCTCTCTTCGACGTATTCCTGGGTGTCGGCGTGAAGACCGGCGTTCCCGCGCCCTTAATGGCTTTTGCCCTGCTCTTTGCGAGTAGCTACTTTTCGACGATTACCCCCCAAGGCGGTAGCCAAAACGTGATCTTCGTGGGGAGCAGCTACCTCACTCAGGGTGAACTCTACCGACTTGGTTTGTTGACTACGGTTTACTGCATGCTTCTGTTTTTGCTGATCGGCACGCCTTGGTTACTTTTCGTGGCTAGGTGACGCAGGATTCAGGAACAGTGGATTCACAAAAGGAGCGCCTCACGTGGAACCTCCCATTTCCGCTCTACTTTTTGCTTTGCTACTTCTCATCGGCATGCTGCTTCTGCTCGAAATCGGCCGCCGTTATGGTGTCCGGCGCCGTCCGAATGAGTCGGAAGGCGAACGCGGCGGTCTTGGCACAGTCGAGGGGGCGGTTTTCGCCCTGTTTGGTTTGATGGTGGCGTTCACCTTCTCGGGAGCGGCAGCCCGGTTTAACGAGAAAAGGATGTTGACCGCCGAGGAGGTTAATTGTATCGAGACCGCTTATCTGCGCTTGCGCCTGCTGTCCCCTGCGACACAGCCTGCACTTCAGGAATTGTTTCGCCGCTATGTGGACTCACGGCTGGAGACTTACCGAAGGCTCCCGAATATGGCGGCAGCCGAAATGGAGATGGCCGAATCAAAGAAGATTCAGGAGGAGGTCTGGAACCAGGCAGTAGCAGCAACTCAACTTTCCGATTCTCATCCCTCCGCGGGCCTGTTGCTGCTCCCCGCGCTAAATAACATGATCGACATCTCCACCACCCGCACCATGGCGCTGCGACTTCATCCTCCGAGGATCATCTATGCACTTCTGTTCGGCCTGGGTCTCATATGCTCCCTGCTGGCAGGTTTTAGGATGTCAAGCGGTCATCACCGGAGTTGGCTGCATATTCTCGGTTTCACAGTCCTCACAGTTATCATCGTTTACGTCATGCTCGACGTCGAGTACCCACGCGCGGGATTAATCCGCCTTGAATCCGCCGACCAATTTTTGGTCAATCTCCGCGAGCGTATGAAATAACGGTCGTGAGTCCCTTCTAGCGATGGGATCATCTTGGCACCTCCGGTCCAATGAGGGAGCCCCTTCTGTATTCTGAATCAGCGAGCAACTGAGTTCACCATTTCTACACTAAGCGCTCCTCCATTAACTTAGGCATTCACAGTCATCGGGAGTTGGCGCCTCGATCCGACGATAAATTCCGATCAGCTAACTGACACGGTAAGGAGGTAGAGGTGAATCCCGCCATCAACATACCCTTCATGGTGACTGGTATTTTTGCTAGTCGACGGAGTCCAGCTAATAGAACTAGCGTTTAACGCAGGAACATTATTACCCCTTCGCGACCTAGCGCAGGTGTGGAGTGAGCTTTGCTCGCAGTTGCGTCTAGCCGGCGCTGATAAGGAAAAACGATGACACTCAACGACATATGGAAATCCAAGATTCGTAACTTCAGATACGGTGGACTGATGCTCGCCACGCTCTTACTTACTGGGGTCACAGTCGCTCTTTCCGCGGATGACAGAAAAGTGGAGACCATCGACGCGACAGCCATGGGTACCAGCACACAGCTGGGTAGGATGGTCAACGTGAAGGTGACCATCTACGAATACTCCACAGAAGAGGACAGACAAATTCTCATTGAAGCCTTCAAGCAGGGCCAGAACCAGGGATTGGTGAATGCGCTCACCAAGATGAAATCCGTTGGGCGTATCGCCATCACGGGTACGCTAGGCTACGACCTTAGTTTCATTCGCCTGATCCCAACTCCCACGGGCCGCAAGATCCGCTTCGTCACCAACCGCATGATCAGATTCGGTGAGGCGTATTACAACACCCAAACATCCGAATTCAACCTGACGGCGGGCGAGATCAATCTTAACGATTCCGACACGAAGAAGAGCGCCGGCACTCTCTTCCCGGCGGCACAGTTGGTGATCAATAAAGAGGGACAGCTCGAATTTCAGCTCAACCAAAACGCCTGGACACTTAACAACATTATCGATTGGAACAAGCCCGAGGGGCTCAAATAGGAATGCTTGAAACGTTCGGGGGGCCAGGTTTTGGCGTTGGCATTGCCCGAGAAATGCGTTCGTTAAAGAGGTAGGCGGGACGCCGGTGTCCCGCGTGCTGGTTATTCATTTCATAGGAGTGAGGTGCGCTGATGAAGTTTTACCGAAATCTGATGATTTGCTGTTTTCTATTCATCCTGCCGATCCTCGTGACCAGCCTCATCGTTGGCCAGGACACCAAGAAGAAGATCAAGGGCGATGTCTGCTCTGCTGCCAATCCCGCTGGTATTTGTGCCGCAGCGAACACTTGCGGTTCCGCTTCTGCTCCATGTTCGATCGACATCAGGCGTAGCGGAGGCTCCTACGCCACTGCAACCCCTGGCATTCCCGACGCCAAGTCAAACAAAGCCTTCTGCATCAAAGTAGGCACCAGTGTCACCTTTATGAGTAGTTCCAAGAACACGGGCTTCGTGATCGACTACGGCAGCACCGACCCGTTTGATCACGAGGGCGCAATCATAGGCGGCTCGGATCGCCCCATTACCGTCACCGCCAAACATCCCGGTTGCTACACCTACTCGGTCGGAGCCTGCACGCCCGGCACCGTCTACGGGATGTGTGGCAACGCCAATACCCAGCTGATCATTTCGGCCGACTAATTTCCACTCCCGCTTAGTGCGTCTCGTTCGCGCGAGACGCACATCACTGGTCGCGTGGAAACATAAAAGTGACATTCGCAAGGCTTGTAACTAGGGTCACGCTGATAGTCTGGTGGCACTGCCACTGTGAACGTCAACCGAATTTGCCGTGCCGACCAAGGAGCCCATATGCCCGCTCGGCGAAATCCTTCAAAGCTCAATGTGACTGCCCTTGCAATGCCCCTGGCAATTGCCTTCTTTGCTCTCACGGGATGCACTTCCAAGCCGAATTCTCCGCCGTCGGCCCAGCAGTCAACCGCTCCGGCCACTCCGGCTGTAACTCCCCCTACCATTGACACCACGGACGCCAGTACTGGCAAGCAAACCACGGTACTGGCGCTGCCGAACGACTTTGGCCGCGCCACTGGCGATTGGGATCAAATCGCCAAACGCGGAGCCCTCCGCGTCTTAGTGGTCATCAATCGGACCGGCTTCTTTTACGACAAGGGCCGTCCTCGCGGAGCCATCGCCGAGGCCATGGAGGAATTCGCCATGGTAATCAACAAGCAGCTCAAGACCGGGGCGAGGAAATTCAAGGTGGTCTACCTCCCCATGCCTCCCGGACAATTGCTGGCAGCGTTAAACGATGGCACTGGAGACATCGCTTGCACCGGCATCATCATCACTCCGGAACGCGAGAAACTCGTCGACTTCACCGCACCCATTGCTGGCGACGTCAGACTGGTCGTGGTCACCTCCAAGTCCTTTCCTGCCATCAACAGTGTTGACGACTTGAGTGGAAAGGCCATCTACGTCAACGGGGCCACCCTGGCAAAAGCAGAGCTCGATAAGTTAAACGAGCGATTCAAGCAGGCTGGTAAGCCAGAAATAGAAGTCAATGCGGTGGATCCGAATTTAACAGAAGAAGATTTGCTCGAAATGGAGAATGCCGGACTTATACCCACGACCGTGGCGTTCAACTTCCGCGCTCAACTATGGGCCAAGGTGCTTCCCAATATCGT
The DNA here is from genome assembly GCA_035577585.1 of Candidatus Limnocylindrales bacterium. Taxonomy (GTDB): domain Bacteria; phylum Acidobacteriota; class Terriglobia; order Acidiferrales; family UBA7541; genus Acidiferrum. The sequence goes on along the minus strand of DATLVJ010000726.1, from coordinate 18,350 downwards.
CGTGACTCCCGCCGTCATCAAGGAAGACGGAAAGCTGGGATGGGCTATGCGCAAGGGCAGCCCCCAATTGAAAGCAGTCATGGACGATTTCATCAAAACGCACGGCCAAGGAACGGTGTTCGGGAATACAATCATCAAGCGCTACGCGAAAGACACCAAGTGGGTCAAAAATTCCACCTCCGAAGCGGAGATGAAGAAGTTCCAATCCTACGTGCAGTATTTTCAGAAATACGCAGCTGAATACAATTTCGATTACCTTATGCTCGCTGCCCAGGGGTATCAGGAATCCATGCTGAATCAAGACCGGGTCAGTCCCCGCGGCGCGGTCGGCGTCATGCAAGTTTTGCCGAAATACGCCGCAGCCAAGCCCATCTCCATTCCGAACGTCCGCGATCCAGAAAACAACATTCACGCAGGCGCCAAGATGCTGGCGCATATCACCAATACTTACTTCAACGAGCCCGGCATCGACCATATGAACAAAACTCTTTTCACCTTCGCTGCATACAACGCGGGCCAGAACCGCATCGTTCGCTTACGCAAAGAAGCGAAGGAGGAAGGCCTCGACCCCAACAAGTGGTTCGGGAATGTGGAACTGGTTGTGGCAAAAGACATCGGGCAAGAGACCGTACAGTACGTGGCCAATATCTATAAGTATTACGTGGCTTACAAAATGGCGCTAGAGCAGAAGAGAACCCGCGAACAGGCCAAACAAACTGTGAAACCTGACTGATCAATGCGATCAAGACAACCCAACGGATCTGACTGAACAGTGTTTGCTCCTCGATCACATTTTACGACGCTCGCGCCAACATGACGTAGTTGCCATTACTCAACGCCGCTGTTATAGTTTTCGGCCGCCGCGATGGCCTACAGCATCTGGAATTGTGCAGATTTCAGCGGCGCGACCTTATTACCAACATTGCGCACGGCTCTACCCAGAATATCCAGCACACCGAACACAGGCGTCGAGGAATCGTATTTGCTCAACCTGTAACGTCGTGAGGAATTCTCCAATCTTCTGAGTACATCAGGTTCGCACCTCCAGGGGCTTGCCCTCTTGTGTTCCGGGTGAGCTTGAGCACGGACCAATTCCATCGTGACAAGCGAGGGGGAAATGAACTCACCTTCAGTGGGGAGTAGTTCAAGGCAGGCCTGCCGGCAATTGCGGGGTACGCCTGACACTTCTAACAGTAGGAGGCAGAGTGGCTCACCCTTAGCTTCGATGTGTGGAATCTGGCAACCCTCCATAGAGAGTCGGAGAGATACAAATGACGATGAAGAGAGGGACAATTTTTGTTCTCTGCGGACTGGGCGCCTTATGGCTTTCTGCATGGCCCGTTGCTGCGCAATCGGTTATTGAGATGTCGCATGGCTACTTCCACGTGCTGCATGCGCAATCGCAATTCTTCGATGAATCACGGGATGACTTGCCGCCCCTTACGGCAGACACGCAAACGCTGCACGACACTCTATTCGATATACCGATAGGAATGTCACCGAAGAGATCGGATGGAATCGGAAGGGCGGTGACAAACCCATCTGAGAATGCCTCAATCCAGCCGGCAGTAGAGCCGAAAGCAGACATGAGAGTCCGCTGGATGCCTGCGATGATGGAATCTCTGTACTACACGGGAATCATGCATGCGTTTCGTACCGCTACCGAACCCGGAACACGGGACACGCTGAACGGGCACTGGTTTCAGAACTACGCCCACTCGTTGGGCAGTCTGCGGGGCTGGAGCGACGGCGATAGCTTTATGGCGCCGTATGTGGGCCATTCCATCGAAGGATCGGTGTTTGGGTACATCTTGAGACAGAACGATCCGCGATACAGAACTGTGCAATGGGGAGACGGGCGGGATTACTTCATCAGCGTACTGCGATCGATGGCATTCAGCGCCGTGTGGCATACGCAATGGAAAATCGGACCGGCAAGCGAGGCTTCCTATGGGAACGTGATGTTGCATGCGTCGCCAGGATTCGTCACGTTGGTGGACACCCCCACGTTGGGAGCAGTCACGATGATCGCGGAGGACGTTGCGGACCGGTACTTGATCACGGGCCTGGAAAACCGAACTGGCAACCGGGCGGCGATCATTCTGGCGCGATCCTTTTTGAATCCCGGCCGCACTTTTGCCAACATGATGGCATTCCGCGTACCTTGGAGCCGCGACACGCGGCTTGGACTGTTTGGAGAGAGTGGGAAAACGCGCAACCAATTGTTGGCTGAGTACAGAGCGGGGGTAGGGCCAAAACCATTCATATTTGAACGCCGGTCCGGGTGGGAGCAAGGCGTCGAATTCCATCGCACCTACCCGAAAGAGGCGCCCATAGAATTGGCAGCATTCTCGGTGTACGAGAGTTTCCTCGGTGGAGGCAGCTGCATCGGTGGCGGCGGCTCGGGGGCGGCTCGAGTGAGTCCGACGCTTCAGGTAGTGACGGAAGTGAGCGGGTGCCAGGTACTGCACATGCCTGAGTCTAACCAGAGCGGAGATTCGTTGTTCTATGGCGGCGGCTTGAGATGGACACCTCGGGCAGCTCAGAAATTCTCTCCTTACGCTGAATTTCTGTTTGGGGGACGGAAGGTGACTCATGAGACGGATAACCCGGAGTTGCGAACAAAGTTGATGGAAGAATGGAATGACGGTAGCGGAACGTTGGCCCACTACCCAAAACGCGAGGACTGGTCTGTGGAAGTGTCCAACAATGGGCCGAGTGTTGCACTGGGCGGGGGAGTGGATGTGGTGTTGACGAGGGCTTTTGCCTGGCGCCTGGTAAGCGTGCAGTACACACACACCTGGATGGGGGATCTGGGTACAATTCACCCACAAGACGGTGTGCGGGTGACGACTCAGGCGGTCCTACGGATCGGTACGTGGTAGCGTCGCTTCGTAGATATCCCACCGTGACGTTCTCCATTCTGCCCAAGGGTATCCAACCCCGAGATCTGGCGCCTCTTGTATGAGACGGACCGACAGAGCTTTGCCTGATCCAGTCATTGACTCCAGATCCGGAAAGCAATGGTAGAGCTAATGTTGAATCCACTGGACCACCCAATTCTGATGTTTGTGATCTCGATGCCCGCATTGTGGTTTGGAGCGCGCGTGGGCGCAATCTTCCATAGCCGACTTGGAAACCTAGACACAAATATGATGGAGGATTTCAAGATCGTCCTTGGTGCGACCCTGACATTATTGGGGCTCATTGTCGGCTTCACCTTCTCGATGGCAGTCAGCAGGTACGATCAGCGCAAAATTCTTGAGGAACAGGAAGCCAATGCGATCGGGACCGAGTATGTTCGGGCGGACTTGTTGCCAGCCGCCGACGGAGCGAGAGCGCGCGCCTTGCTGAAGAGCTATCTCGATGAGCGGATCCTTTACTTCACAACTTCCAACGCGCAAATTGCAGAGCAAATTAACGTCCGGACCGCGCGACTGCAGAAAGAAATGTGGCTGACGATCGTTGGGCCCGCGTCTGATCACCCAAATCCAGTGACTGCTCTGGTTGTTGGGGGTATGAATGACGTCTTGAATTCGCAGGGATACACCCAGGCAGCCTGGTGGAATCGAATCCCGCCCGCAGCCTGGGCGCTGCTCTTCTCCATCGGCATCTTTTGCAACGTATTAATAGGTTATTTCGCGCAAGATAGAAGCGCATTTCTGCTCTGGATCCTGCCGATTGCCCTGGCTATCTCACTCTTTCTGATCGCGGATATAGATTGCCCGCTGCGAGGAGTGATTCGGGTTTATCCCCAAAATCTCGAAACCCTTGCGAATTCCTTTCGCTCTCAGTGAAGCCCGTCTGACAGGTTCCCTGTCAGTTTTGCCAGTTTTTGCTCCTCCCAAGCTGTCTTAATCTCCGGACGAAAGGCCCGGAATGGATTCCGGCGCGTGCGATTAAATCTATAAACGGCAAGCCACGGCGAAGCTACACAAGTGTAGGTGTGCGCTGGTGGAAACGGTGGCCCTGAGAAGTCGCTCGAAAAGTGCACTTGATATCCCGATCAAAATCTCACGAAGGGGTTAGCTCCACCAGAGAGAGTCCCTAATTGCACATTCGGCAGGACTGGATTCTTGGAAATCGAGACAGGAGAGCAATCATGAGCAGCGCAACGAAAGTACAAGGCGTTCAACTGGACCGTTTTTTCACCGTGGCGGAGGCGCGACTGGACCGCTGGCGCTCACTCTTGCAAGCAGCACGCACATGGGAAACCGCGGCTAACAAGCCGAAGGAAGAGGCGGAACGGTATCGGGAAATAGTCTCTTCGGCGTTTGCGGAATTGCGGCAGTGGGAGGATTTTTTTGCATTTCCTGGCCCAGCATTGTTGAAGACGCTCCACGAACGCCTCACCGCCGGTGACGCAATCGGTACGGCCGGAATGGCACAGAAGATCAGCACTGCACTACTCACACATTCCTATCGCACCAATACTGCGGGCTGGGAGAACGAGGAGCAGTCCCTGAACTTTGCCGATCGGCTGCCTGGGATGCGTGAAGCTTCCCAGTATCGCCCGTACTTCGAGGTTCTGGTGGTGAGTTCCGCTCAACCTTCAGCGTGGTCGGAATTGTCGCAAGAACTGTGCAAGCTACGCCGGCCGCAGGACAAGTTTGTCTATGAGTCTGTGTTCGCTGGAAATTTCGAGGACGCTGTGCTTGGGGCAATCCTGAACGGGAGCATTGAAGCCGTCGTCATCTATGAAGGAATTCCACTGGCATCTTCACACAACAATCCTGTTCTGCGAGAATTTCTCTCGAATCATTTGGCAGCCAGCGGCATCGACACCAGTTCAGGCCAATACAGTCTGGCTCTGGCCCAGGGACTCAAACAGTTGCGGCCGGAGTTGGATATCTACTTCCTGAGCGACCGGCAAGCAGAGAAAATGGCCGGCGACGTTGGCGCTGCCTGCATCCGACGCATTTTCTACCAGGTGGAAGAACCTCTGGAACTTCACCTGAGCATCCTCGACGGCATTACAGACCGGTACGAGACACCCTACTTCGACAATTTGCAGAAGTACGCGCAACGGCCGATAGGTACTTTCCACGCGTTGCCTATTGCACGGGGGAAATCAATTTTCAAATCCAATTGGATTCGCGACATGGGCGAGTTTTATGGACTAAACCTGTTTCTGGCGGAATCCTCGGCCACGACTGGAGGTCTTGACAGCCTGCTGGAACCAACGGGAACGATCAAGGTCGCGCAAGAGAAGGCTGCTCGTGCTTTCGGGGCAGACCACGTATTTTTCGTGACCAACGGGACGTCTACGTCAAACAAGATGGTAGAGCAAGCGTTGCTGGCCCCCGGCGACATCATGTTGGTTGACCGCAACTGCCATAAGTCCCACCACTACGGCGCAGTGATTTCCGGGGCCTTCCCCCTCTATGTAGAGGCCTACCCGTTGACGCAATACTCGATGTATGGCGCGGTGCCTTTGCGCACGATCAAGAAAGCTTTGCTTGATCTAAAAACAGAAGGCCGGTTGGATCGAGCGCGTCTCCTGGTGCTCACGAATTGCACCTTTGACGGACACATCTATAACACCGAAAGGGTGATGGAAGAATGTCTGGCGATCAAGCCCGACCTCATTTTCTTGTGGGATGAGGCGTGGTTCGGATTCGCGCGATTTAGTCCATTCTACCGCCGGCGGACGGCGATGGGAGCGGCGGCGTCACTGGAAAACAAGTTTAAAGATCCAGCGTACCTCGCAGCGTTCAAAGAACAGGAAAAGAAGCTGGGTGCTGACTTGCGCCCGGATGATAAGAGACTGCTGGAAGCGCGCCTGCTGGCCAACCCCGAAAAAGTGCGCGTACGCGTATACCAAACCCATTCAACCCACAAATCGATGTCTTGCCTCCGGCAAGGATCCATGGTGCTGGTCAAGGACCCGGATTATCACACCGTCGAAGAGCAATTTCACGAGGCAGTATTCACCCACGCCTCTACCTCTCCTAATTTGCAGATCATTGCGTCCCTGGACGTGGCGCGGCGACAGATGGAGCTGGAGGGCTACGAGCTGGTGAACCGAGCGATCCAATTGGCGCTGGACCTGCGCCGCGAAGTGAATTCGCATTCGCTTATCTCGAAATACTTCCGAATCCTCGGTGCCGAAGAAATGATACCTGCCGAGTTCCGGAATTCCGGATTTGTGGATTACCTGACGCCAGGAGCCAATTGGGCAACCGCGATAGAAGCGTTCAAGGAGGATGAATTCGCCCTGGATGTTACTCGCCTGACCCTGGTTTGCGGGGCGGCGGGCTTTGACGGCACGCAGTTCAAGAATCTGCTGGCGGCTGAGTACGACATTCAGCTCAACAAGACCTCGCGAAACAGCGTGCTGCTGCAAACCAACATTAACAATACGCGTAGCGACATCGCTCAACTCATAAAAGTCCTAGTCCAGATTTCACAGGGCATCGAAAAGAAACTTGCGGATGGCGGCAGTGCGGCCAAACAAACGTTTGCTGCCCGCGTGAAATCTCTGATGACGGATGTACCGAATCTTCCGAATTTCAGCTCCTTCTACGGCCACTTCCGGGAAGATCCCTCGAGCATCACGAGTGAAGGGGACATGCGCTCGGCGTTCTTTTCCGCATACCGTGAGAAAGAATGCGAACACTTGAAGCTCTTCAGCCCCGAAATCGATAAACGCTTAAAAGAAGGGCCAGCATTGGTATCGGCAAACTTCGTGATTCCCTATCCGCCAGGATTTCCGATCATGGTTCCCGGCCAGGTGATCGACGCGCAAACCATCGAGTTCATGCGCAAGCTCGACGTAAAGGAAATCCACGGTTTCAGCGCAACGCTTGGCTTGAAGCTGCTGAATCCGGCATTCCTGCAATCGGCGAAGACACCGAGCAACGGCGCAAACGACGCAAAGCACGCGAAGCGGAAGGCGGCGCGGGCACACGCTGCGGACTGAGGACTCTAGCGCACGAGCGGTGGACCCCATAGCTGTAGTCGTAGAGCAAGAGCAGAAAACCGAGATTCGTTTCAAGGAGAACGACGATGTTCATACTGACATGGTTCGCTGCGACTCTCCGACAGTATCCAGAGATCGCCATTTTCCTTACGCTCGCATTTGGATACTACTTCGGCAAATTTACGTTCAAGGGCATCGGTTTGGGGTCAGTCACCGCAACACTGCTGGCAGGCGTCTTGATCGGACAAATCGGGATAAGTATCTCGCAACCGCTCAAGGCGACAGTCTTTTTGCTGTTTTTGTTCGCGGTGGGCTACGGGGTCGGACCGCAATTCGTCCGCGGTGTCGCCAAGGATGGTGTACCGCAGGCGTTGTTCGCGGTGGTGCAATGTGCCTTTAGTTTGGCGGTCGCCGTCGTGGTGGCCAAAATCGCCGGCTACGACCTTGGATACGCAGCCGGCCTGTACTCCGGGTCGCAGACAATTTCAGCGGCAATGGGTCTTTCCACGGATGCCATCAATCGTTTGGGTTTGGCCGCCGATGAAGCCAAGAAGCTGCTCGATTCGATGCCGGTCGCTTACGCAGTAAGCTACATGTTCGGGACCGTAGGATCAGCGATCGTGATAGCGGTGGTTTGCCCGGCACTGCTTCGCCTTGACCTCGTCAAAGCATGTAAAGACTATGAGCAAAAATATGGAGGCGCTAAGGAGCTAGGTGGGCCCGGAACAGCGTGGCACCGGTGGGAAATGCGAGCGTTCCGCGTACAACCGGGCGCCCGAGTCATCGGCCTCCGAGCTGCTGAGGCCGAAGCGTTGCTCCCGCAAGCACGCGTGTTCATTCAACGGATTCGGCGTAACGGGGTCCTCGAAGAGGCGACTGCGGACACGGTATTGCAGCAGGGTGACGTTGTTGCGGTAGCGGGTGCTCGCGAGGCGCTCGTGAGTATTATGGGCGAACGCGCAAAAATGGTCGCGGCCTCAGGCTCACGCGAGGCGGTCGCAAGCATTATTGAAGGTGTCTCAATAGAGGTCGACGATCCCGAGTTGTTGAGTGTCCCCGTGGAAGGCGTCGACGTTTACGTAACCAACAAGGAAGTAGATGGGAAGACGTTGGTCGAATTGGCACAACTCCCCTCTTCCCGAGGTGTGTTCCTGCGCAAGATCACACGGGGTGCAGTTGCCACCTCGATACCCATTCTGCCAAATACGACAATCTACCGCGGCGACATCCTTACCGTGGCCGGGCGCACCCAGGACACCAAGTCCGCAATCAAGATGCTGGGCGTCCCGGATCGCCCCACCGACGTCGCAGACGTAGCGTTCATCGGCGCCGGCATCACAGTGGGCGCGCTGATCGGTGCTCTGGTGTGGAAGGTATCCGGCGTTCCACTGACGCTCTCAACCGCCGGCGGCGCACTGATCTCGGGACTGATTTGCGGGTGGCTACGTTCGGTTCATCCCAAGTTCGGCCGCATCCCGACTTCGACCGTTTGGTTCATGAACTCGGTGGGCCTGAACATCTTCATCGCCATTGTGGGCATTTCAGCAGGTCCGGGATTCGTTAACGGTCTGCGGACCCAGGGCATCAACCTGTTCCTGTGGGGAGTAGTGGCCACTACTCTGCCACTAATCCTGGGCATGTACGTTGGCAAGTATATCTTTCGCTTTCATGACGCCATTCTACTCGGCATCCTCTCCGGTGCCCGCACCACAACGGCTTCACTCGGCCTGGTATGCGATCGAGCCGAAAGCCAAATTCCTGCTCTTGGCTACACCGTGACCTACGCCGTCGGCAACACTCTGCTTACGATTTGGGGCATGGTTCTGATCGTGCTTCTGGCGCGATAAATATCCGAAGGGAGAAACTCATGGAATCCATTAATCTACAAGACTTCGAAAAGCTGGGCCCATTCGAGATTAAAGACAAGCTAATCAGGCTGGCCAAGAAAACCTCCCGGACTACACAGTCGGCATTCCTCAATGCCGGCCGCGGCAATCCGAACTGGATCGCTACCAAACCGCGCGAGGCCTTCTTCCTGCTTGGCCAGTTTGCAATCACTGAGAGCAAGCGAGCGATGGAACATCCCGCCGGCGTTGGCGGAATGCCGCAGGCGCAAGGTATCGCAAGCCGTCTGGAGGCGTGGCTCACCAAGCACGCGGATATGCCCGGTGCGTCCATTCTCTCGGCAATGGTGCCGTTTGCGGTGAAGAGATTTGGGTTCGAATCCGATGCATTTGTCCACGAACTTGTGGACTCGATCATTGGCGACAACTACCCGGTCCCTGACCGCATGCTGGTACACAACGAGCGCATCGTACACGAATACCTGATGTGGGCAATGTGTGGGGATCCACGGCCAGCCGGCAAATTTGACCTGTACGCGGTGGAAGGTGGAACCGCTGCAATGTGCTACATCTTCAAATCGATGAAGGCGAATCGCCTGCTCCATCCAGGGGACACGATCGCATTAGGAACGCCAATTTTTACGCCCTATCTGGAACTACCGCATCTCGAGGACTACGGCCTGAAGTTCATCACCATACAGGCCCCGCAAGAGAACGGCTTTCAGTTCACTGACACAGAGCTGAAAAAGTTGGAAGATCCCAAGGTCAAGGCGTTCTTCCTAGTTAATCCCGGCAATCCAACCGGCGTCGCATTGAGCAAAGAAGTGATCGGCAAGATCGCAAATCTTGTGAAGACGAAGCGGCCCGACCTCATGCTGCTGACTGACGACGTCTATGGAACGTTCGTGAATGATTTCCGATCCCTGCTCGGTGAACTGCCCGAAAACACGATCGGAGTCTACTCCTACTCCAAATATGTCGGGTGCACCGGATGGCGTCTAGGCGTCATCGCGGTCCACGAAAACAACATCTTCGACAAGATGATTGCGAAACTCCCGGATGCCGACCTGAAAGCGCTCGACAAACGGTATGGCACGTTAGTCCTCGAGCCGCGCAAGATCAGGTTCATAGACCGGATCGTGGCTGACAGCCGGGATGTGGCTCTTAATCACACCGCCGGTCTGGCACTTCCCCAGCAGGTCATGATGAGCCTGTTTTCCCTAGCTGAGATGATGGATGAGGCAAAACTGTATCAGAAAGCGTGCATGGAGATCGTTCACCGGCGCGCCAAGGCAATGATCGAAGGTTTAGGAATCGAGGTTGCCCCGAACACCCTATACAACGCCTACTACGGACTGATCGACTTTGAGTTTTGGGCGCGAAAGAACATCGGCCAGGAAGCCGTGGATTACCTAAAGAAAAACGTGCACCCGCTCGACCTCGCTTTCCGGCTAGCCGAGGATCACGGGATTGTGCTGCTGAACGGAGGAGGCTTCGAGGCACCTGACTGGTCGCTGCGCGTGTCCCTGGCCAATCTGCCTGACGAAGCGTATGAGGAAATCGGCCGCGGCGTACGGTCAATCGCGCGCGGGTATAGGGCTACGTATGAGGCATCCAAGCGCGCCGAAAAATCTGCACAGGCGGCCGCGCGATAGTTCGCTGCCGCTCGCCGGGAGTCCGAAGAGCAGGCGAGGGCACTCACGAAGTAGCTAGAAAGATGCGGGATTTAACCGGGGGCCGCCGGCTCCCGCGGAGAGCCCAGCCGATTGTGCGCCTGCTCGAGTTACAGTTCGTGATCCGTAGGATTCAATGCGCAGAGAACGTCATACGAAACGGATAACGCAGGTGACTTACGGGTCCGAGGATCAACAAGAACTTGGGGCAGCATCCGAGCGGAATTCGATGCGTTCCTTCATTTTACCGAGACGGCGTCTCACTTATGAGCTGATCAAGATCGGCCAGGTCGCCGCCAATTAAATGCGCGGCCTAAGAATCAACGAGGAGCCAAGCTCTATTTCTGGAGGTAAGCCATGGCAAAGAACCGATTGCGCGCGGGGCTAATTTTCGTTTTGCTTTTGTGTTCGCTTACTTTCGTGATAGTTCAAGCTGGGCAGCAGCATCGGACACTCATCGTGACTGGACACACCGGTGAGCTGGCGGTTGTCGAGATGGGCGGGCGGTTCTATGTCGAAATACAGGCACTGGCCCAGATTGCGAACGCCTCGATCAACTTCAACGGAAACCAAATGGCGTTGACGCTGCCAGGATCATCAGCGCACGCAGACTTATCATCCTCTTCGGGAAGCCAGCCTGCTACCGTGGGCCTCTCCAAGGAGTTCATTCGGGCGGCAATCGAGGAGATGTCTATCGTCCGAGAATGGCGAAGCACACTGACGAATGCGGTCCAGCGCGGGTATCCAGTAACAGATGACTGGATGGCGAACTTTCGGGATGAAGCGAGGAAGAGTCTAAGATTAGTTCAGGTGGCGGGATCAACCGAATCGGACCGGAATGCGTTCGTGTTGCTTACGAATGTGTTCAATCACATGAACGAATTGAGTGATCGATTTCTGGAAGCGAACAGAACCAGAACCTACATATCCCCTGACGCGCTTAACAATGATCCGTTGGACCAAAGCATCCTGAACTGCGCCCACGCCTTGGCAGCGATGGCGGCGAACGGCCAGTTCGTGGATGAGGCATCGTGTCATTAAGCCGATAGCGGAATCACTTCAAGACGCGCGTTTGAGAATAGATGCGGGGGACACTATGCTCTTGAGTAGGCTAGGAAATCGGCGTGACGAGCCGGCGAGCACCATGATTGGAGAGTAGATGACTGTCTTGGAATTCCGCCCCGTTGATGTCCCACGTGACACCCAACTGCTGAGGGACTTGAACCCGGAGGAGCTCCGCGTGATCCTGCGGTCTGCGAGGACACGCCGATTTTCTGCAAAATCCGTCATAACCCACCAGGGCGAAACCGCCGATCATCTACTGTTGCTGTGGAGAGGCCGGGCTCGATGCTTTTTTGACACTCCCAATGGGAAAAAGCTCATCCAGCTCGGGATAACGCCAGGACATATCCTGGGGGGAGCGGCACTCCTATCCCGACCCTCGGTATATCTCGTCAGCACGGAAGCCGTGCAGGAGTGTCACGTCCTAGTTTGGGACGGCCGAACTATTCGCGCCCTCGCTCGGCGTTACCCGCGAGTTCTGGAAAATGCACTCTTTATTGCCGCAAATTATATTTCCTGGTACGTTGTGGCCCTCGCAGCCTTAACTTCTCAGACGGCGCGGGAAAGGCTGGCCGGCGTACTCCTGGGATATGTCTCCAGCATCGGTCACAAAACAGCTGGCGGCATTGAACTGGATTTGACCAATGAAGAGGTGGCCGACTCAGCAAGCATTACGCCCTACACTGCGAGCCGCATTCTGAGCGAGTGGCAAAGGGCCGGTGCGATTAAAAAACGCCGCGGGAAAATCATCCTGGCATCCCCCGAAACATTTTTCCTCCGGGTCGTTCAATCCGAGTCTGCATCTTTCCCGCATATGAGACTATAGATTGCTCTCCGGGGCCTCAGGTGAAGTCAGTCCCCCTCCCATCGGCAACAAATCCCTAATCTATGGAATCGGAATTCTTGCGCCAATTCGCCAAGCTGCGGCTGACAAATTGCTGGCCAAGAAGCACAGCTCGGATTCCCAAAATGAGATCCGCGCCGGAATCGGACTTCAGAATGTAGCCGCAGGCGCCAGCGTCTAAGGCGGCCTGAATGAGATTGGAATCGGCATGCTCGCTTAAGAAAAGGATCCGGGCACCGGGAGAGAGAATGCGTATCTGTCGGGTCGCCTCAATGCCATTCATCCCTGGCAGGCTGAGGTCCATCAATACCAAGTCAGGCTGAAGTTCTTTGGCTTTATGAACTGCCTCCAATCCATCGGCTGCGATCGAGATGACTTGCAAGTCAATTTCTGACTCGAGCCTCATCGAAATAAAATGTTGCCAGGGTACAAAATCTTCCACTAATAGAATTTGTGTGACAGACATCCTAAACCTTTTTTTCCGCCGCAGCTTTTCCTGCAGTAGAGGCTGCCAAGCGCCTTTAATGTGTATTCCTACTTATGGTTTCATGTGCGGGGGTGAGCCGTCGTTGCCCCAGAGCAGCCACGCATTTGCTTTAGGGCAGTCAACTCGAGGCGCGAAATTGGAAACTTTCTATCAACTTCGGCGTGCCACGGACAAAACTGCGTAGGTGGATATCCCGTCCTATCGTTAGTGCTCTCCTGGTTGTCACGGATTGCCCGGGTGTTCGTTCGATCTGGACACCCATATTGGTGGCAGGCTGGAGCGAGTCATCTCGCGCCACATGAATTAATTTGGCCTACCAAACCAGGAGTATTGCCAAGCAACAGAAACATTATGGTAGTTTCCGCCGTACAGAACGTACGCGCCGGCACTATAACTGAACTTTAGGGACTGATGTTTGCTCACTGGGATGGATGTAGTTAAACCTACGCGTGAATTGCGCTGGAATGTACCTGGATTTGATACACCATTCAAAGCAGTGGTGCCACCGAACCAATAATTGCCATCCAGAGAGACCCAAAGTCGAGGTTTGAAATCGTAGCTTAGATGGCCTTCGAAAGCGCCAATGGGGCTCTCCGACTGCGTGTTGACGCCGGGTGAGAACTGGTTACGCGAAAAAAACTCGGAGTTCGTTGTAAAGAACCAGGCCGCTCCGTAGGCATCTACAATCCAATGACCCCATCGCCGGGAATAACCAAGTTCAGGTTTGAAGGCCCAGCGATTGGTTCCGTAATTGATGAGTTTCGTAGGATCGTACTGACCCGTTGGGGGTACCAGCTTGAAGCTGATTCCAAGAATGTTCTTTTGCCGCCATTTGCGAAATTCTTCAACGCTCATGGAGGGACCGCCAATCAGGTTCACGGAGAATCGAAGGGTTGCAGGCAGAAGCCCGGAGCGATACGCCACAGTCTCCGCCGCAGCAACGGTCCCATGGAAATTTCCAACCCCATAGGGCAAGGAAGCCAAGAAACTAGCTGTGCGGCCGAAGAGGTTGAATGAGTGGTAGGCGCTAAGCACAGATACGTTTATGCGAGCGGAAGAGTCCGTAATCGGCAAGTTTCCGTCAAAAATGATTTCCCCGTTGTAAAAGGAATAAGTCAAGGTAACAGCGTTGGAATGAAGAGGCGTGATGATATAAGCGCGCGGGGCAAGGTCTTGGGCACACATCCCGCGAGCATGAAAAAGAGAGAGAAGTAAAATAATGCGCCGCATCTTCATGAGCATGCGGCTCGGCCGGGAGCCGGGCATGGGTCCGGGCAATGCAGACGGTTTGCCCTTTGACAACGAGTCCCTAGAGAACCCGAAGATCAGCTTTTCTCGATTGGAGGCTTGCAAGATCATAATCCGGAGAATCCAAGCTCACGCCAACTGGCAATAGCGACAGTGTGGCCAGCGCCGTTTTGGAGCATACCGGCGGGAGTGGGCGTCAGTATTTTCCCGGGACAAATTGCCGACTCGACAGCGGCGCCTGGTCGTCATAGCTGTCCTTGGACTTGCGTTTGGGGAGCTCTACCTTTTCGCGTGAAACTTTTTTGTAGGGAATCATACTCAGCAGATGCGTGATGCAGTTGAGCCGCGCTCTTTTCTTATCATCGGAGCGAACAATGTACCACGGCGCATGCTTGGTATCAGTGGCGTCGAGCATCGCGTCGCGTGCGCGGGAATATTCGTACCAGCGCCGATAGGACTCCAGATCCATTGGACTGAGTTTCCATTGCCGAACCGGGTCTTTGATGCGAGCCTCAAACCGACGATGTTGTTCTTTCTGTCCAACTTCCATCCAGTACTTGATCAGGATGATTCCGGAGTCAACGATATAATTTTCAGTAATGGGGCAGAGTTCAAGAAATTTCTCATGTTGTTCCGGGCTGCAAAAGCCCATGACGTGTTCAACGCCAGCGCGGTTGTACCAACTTCGGTCGAAAATTACGATCTCCCCAGCTGCTGGGAAATGCGCCATATACCGCTGGAAGTACATTTGAGTTTTTTCGCGGTCGGATGGCGCAGGCAGTGCGACCAAGCGAAAAATCCGCGGACTCACCCGCTCGGTGATCGCGCGAATGGTGCCACCTTTTCCAGCTGCATCCCTTCCTTCAAAGATGACGATAACGCGAAGACCTCGGTGCTTAACCCAGTCCTGAAGTTTGCATAGTTCGCCCTGGAGACGCCTTATTTCCTTCTCGTATTCCTTGCGTTTTATGCGTCCATCGTCGTCATGCTTCTTTGCCATCGAGCATCACTCCTAACCTGACAAGGCTCTATGATTTGCCAAGTCGATGATGTGGGTCGCGTTGTGTCCTCCATCATGCGCTCTAGCCACAGTTCAGACACTGGCAATACTTACAGCTCAATAAGGCACAGCCGAAGGTACCGGGTTGAGGTTGGAGCCCGGCTTACTTCGGTAGTTTGGGAGGGACATTCTTCAAAGAGTTGCAGCCGAACTGGTTCATATCCTTAATTAAAGCTGCACAAGGCTTAGTCGGGATCACGAAAAGGTTTGGAGTTGGGCGTTTCGCGGTCGGCTAGCCATCTGCAAGCTTCACAGTTTCTTCCGTCTTAGCGTCAGGTGGCACTCGCGAGAGCCAAACCCAACGGCGTGACCTATTCTGCCGTTGCACCTTCCTCCGTAACTGGCGCTTGGATCTCTTTAAACGCTGCGGTCGCGCATTGCAATGTGGGATAAATCTTGAGGGAGAATACTTAAACACAGTCCAAAGGCGGGATTGAATCCCGCCAGTTGCGCATACGCCACACCGACTGGCAGTGCGACGGCAGCCACAGGCAAGCCTGCCAGCAGGTCATGCAGCAAATTGGTTCGCTGATAGCCCAGTAAATTTGCGAAACCAAGGGCTAATCTCTCGAAAGACCGCGATTGACTTTTCCCGCCAAAGCCTCTGCTTCCTCTTTTGCACGTCTGCCGCCGGCCTGCCGGATGCGGTCACCGCGACAATGCCTAGGGCACCCTAGCGGTCTGGGTCGGTCTTCACGAAACTGTACTTCGCGCTCAACTGGATTCGCGGCGCGTTTGCTTTCAGACCGTTCTGGAGCATCGTCCAGCCATATAGGAACTCCGCACCGACATTGAGCGTGCCATAGGGATTCCAGATCAGGTTAGTTCCGGTGTAGGTGGCGTGGTTATAGGCGGTGGTGGGCGCGAGGTTCGTATCGTTCACTGCGGCGTAGGAATAAACTGCGCTGGACCGTAGATTTTTTAACCAATAGTGCTGATAAGCTGCCTCGACTCCCACCGCAGGAGTGGCTTCCAGGTGAGGGCTGGCTCCCGAGGCGACTTCGGCATCGATTCCCAGTCCTGAAGTGTCCTGGATATAGCGGGAAATTCCGTGTCCAGCCGCGACAGCAAAGATAAGATTGTCCTTGCCAAATGTCTTTAGCCCGACGGAGGTATTCACACCCCATCCAAACACGGAATCTGTTTTCGCAGTTGGACCTGTTCCGACAGAAGCAGAGATCGAACGAAAGATTCCCGCTACCTGAAAATGTCCACCTTCAAATTCCTGGCGGAGGCGAATCGTTCCATCAGGGCTCGGAGCGTTGGGTTGAGCAGTGAACTCCGGGGTCTTGAAAGCAACGTCGGAGCTCGGCTTTTCAATTGAGACGTAGAAAGTCGTGCTCGGAGTCAAAGCAAAGCCATAACGAAATTGCGGATTACGAATGCTGATCATTCCGTTGGGCCCCTGAAAATCCAAGGTGTCAGGGAATGCGTCTGGATCCATAAAGTTTGAGAACGTCTGGCCAATCAAGACATTTCGTACCTGCGCGTAAGCATGTCGCAAGCGAGGAGTAGTCGAGTTGGTTCCAAACAAATCTCCTTCCAGGTAGAAGCGCACCTCGCCCACTCTTGCGCCGGGAACTCTAAAATCGAGACTCAGCCGTGTTGGTCGGATGGAGACCGTCGAGTTATTTACATTGGTTGGTTGGGGAACGGGAAACGAAGACGGAATAAACGAGTCGGAATTCCCCGCCGGTTTCAAGTCGTTGATGAAATCTGTCTTGAAATAACCGCCGATTTTCAGAAGGGTCTCGGTTCCAGGTAGCACAAAGAAACCGTGGTACTTCGGATCGAGCGGAACGTTGTTGTAGCGGGCGGCGGCGAGCGTATCCTCGGAGAATGTATTGTAGGTAGCGGTGGCCTTACCCACTTGCCTGGAGGTCGCGCCTTGTGCAGGGGGCAGGTTGGCCTGGATCGCTCCTTCCCGTCCAGAAGTAGCAGCGGGGGCTGGAGTCGCGGCGGCACTGGCCGCGGGAGTGCCCTTGGAGCCTTTTAGTTCGGAAAGCTGCGCCTCGATCTTGTTCATTTCTGCACGGAGTTCATCCAGGCGCTTGCTCAATTGGTCGACCGCTTGACTGGAGTTATCTGATTGGGCCGCGGCGCGGACAGGTAGCAGAGCTGATAGTAGAATAGCGGTTATAAACAAAACAAAGTGGCGATGCCTCATGGAAGATCACCTTCTGGTTTCGCAACTTGGTTCGGCATTCGTGAAGCCATGGAATTTTTTTCGCTTCTGCGGCACAAATCAAAAAGCGCAGATACGTTGCCGGTCATTTCAGATTTACAGCCGTCAACGCGAATCATTCAGCCGGATAAGCAATATTGCTTGCGTAAGGTTGTTGGAAAGAGTAAGTAGCCACTACTGTCACTTCTAACAGACGGTTCAGCGGTGAGCAGAAAGTGATCGTGATTGCGCGAATAAAGCGCAGAGGCAATCACAAAACCAGAACGGTCGTTACTTCAGGGCGATTGGAGGCCCGCTAATTCGATCTGCCTTAAGATTGACGCTGACCTCGACGCGGTTGGCGATCTTGATGAAGGGGATACCGCTGTTCATTCCGTAATTCTTGCGGTCGAAGGCCATTATCCCAGAAATCGTGCCTGAACCGGTCCCTTTACCGGTAACCGTCAGGGTCAGCTTTTCCTGTCGTGTTACGCCACGAATCGTAAAGTCGCCGTCGACTGCAAATGTGTCGGGTCCGGTTTGTTCAATCTTGGTTGATTTGAACGTGATCATCGGATTCTGCTTGACGTCGAAGAAATCCTTTCCCTTCAACTTACCGTTCTTCATGCCGCTTCCTGTATCCACACTGTCGGCCTGAATCTTGATGTCCAGAACGCCCGTGGAGACATCAGTGGAAGTAAAGGTCAGTGTGGCGTCCCACTTGTCGAACTTTCCCACAATTGACACGGACGCTTCCACGTCGAACTTAACGTTGCTATCCGTAGGAGTAATCTTGAAAATTGGAACTCCCTGAGTATCCTGCAGGTGCCGCACGGATGCCCCTGCTGGATTGGCGACAGCGAGTTGCGTGCGTTTACCTGCGTCATGCTGAGCGAACAACGCCTGGCCGGCGAAAAGAAATCCGCTGAGTAGCAGAGCGGCTGAAACAGTCAACTTGGTCATATAACCTCGCGAACGACGAAAGTGGGAAAGCATGGTTGGGAGGAAATCGAATTACCCGCGTGCAGGCATTCCCTGACGAACCA
>DATLVJ010000725.1:0-7813 GCA_035577585.1 Candidatus Limnocylindrales bacterium | reverse complement strand
CGGCAACTCAGAAACTGTCAATTACACCCTGGCCGCTAAGGCCATTCGCGAAACACCCCGAGACAAATTGACTGTCTACGGAGATTACATTTTTGCAAACAACAGTTCCATTCCTCCAGCCGTTACCACCGCCAACGCCCTCGATGCCGGTCTTCGCGGTGACCTGAACATCCGCCCGCGCGTTTTCGTCTTTGCCCTCACCGATTTCCAGACCAACCAGCTCCAGCACCTCGACCTGCGCAGCGTATTTGGCGGTGGCTTCGGATATCACGTCATCAAAACTGCCAGCACGACTTTCGATATCTTTGGTGGTATCACTTACGACCGCGATTCCTTTGGCGCCTACAACATCACCAACCCCGCGCCTCCGCCGGTTTTGCTTCTGATTCCCTCAGCTGCTCAAAATAGCGCCGAGGCCGTTGTCGGCGAGGAATTCGACACCAAACTCTCCAAGCGCACCAGCGTTACAGAGCGATTCTCTTTCTACCCGAACCTTTCCCACACTGGCGATTATCGCTTCCAGCTCGATTCCACCATCAGCACGCAGATGAAGAAATGGCTCAGCTGGCAGGCCACTCTCAGCGACCGCTATATCAGCTATCCGCCGGTCGGGCTGAAGGCAAACGATTTGTTGCTCTCTACAGGCTTGCGTGTTATTTGGGGTAAAGGAAAACAGTAGGAGTAACCCCCGCTCAGGAAAATAACCGTTGCTCCCTCGGGAGCCAAGGAGGAATTTCGTATGGGCTTTCTTGCATGGATTATCACAGGCCTCATCGCCGGTTGGTTGGCAGGCACAGTAATGAAGGGCGGTGGCTACGGCATTCTTGTGGACATCATCCTCGGCATACTGGGCGGCATCGTCGGAGGATGGGTTTTTGGACTGATCGGCATCTGGCCGGGCGGCGGGATAATCGGAGCCATCATCGTTGCGTTTGTAGGCGCGGTCATCCTTGTTTGGATCACGCGCTTGATAAAGAAGGCTTAGGTCCGAATAACTCAGCCTCGGGTTGCGCCGGGCGTACCTTCCCGCGCATCCGGGGCCTTTTTTCTCGCCATCAAGTCCCCCTCGGCGGCCACCAAAAGGTCCAAACTCTGGCCAGGACATCCACCTGTCCCCTGTCCCAAAGGGCAGGTTTTTCCACAGGACAGTACCCGAACCCAAAGCGAAAATTAGCCCCTTCTGAAACCACTCGCTAACCTGCTTATAATCTGCATTTTCCGGACGACAAGAGCAAGATATGTACGTACTAGGAGATTCGTTTACCCCCATTTTTGGTGCTACTGTACCATTCCCCTCTAGCACCCCTTCCTGTCTAATGGGACAGGTCAGCAGATTGGACCCTTTGGTCAAGGGAAGTCATCCAATCGGGGTAGGTCGTTTCAGTCAGTAGTTCAGATTTATCGGGGTCGCAAAAAGAGGGGCGGGCAAGGATGAGCAAACAGGACAAGGGTCGCAAATGGATTTGGTGGTTTCTGGGGACAATCGCTGCAATGCAGCTTTACTTCGTACGCGAGCTGCTGGCCGCTTTCGCGATTTTCATTCTCGGTTTCGCAGTGATCGGCATTGGCATCGCCACGCTTTACATGGCGCAGAAGACTTGGGAAGCGGGAGTCGCGCAGTTGGCGGCCAGCCGGAACCCGGTGCTTCTCGCCGTGCGGCGCAGCGTTGCGTCGGTTGAAGATCTGGCTCGCCGGCCGATTCGGCGCCCCGATTCGCAGCCGGTTTCCTAAGGGGTTGTTTCTGCTTCGCTGAGCACACAGATTCGGGAACTGCAGTTGGACCTTGGGCGGTTCCCAAATCTGTAGCATGCAGCAAAGGGCCAGCCGTCCTGAGAGAGCGGCTGGCCCGCTCCTTTTTTATTCCAATTCTTCCGCTAGCAACTGCTGGAACGCACGCTTTTTTCTCGCCTCCAATTCTGGTATCTTTGCCGCGCCTTGGAGGTTTTGATGAATTCCTTTTTCAATCGACTTGTTCGCTTAGTGCTCGTCGCAGCGTTTCTTTATGCATCGAATTGCCAAGCCCAGGAAAAACCTGCGCCGGCAGTGAAGAAACTGGCCATACGCGCCGGCCGCTTGATTGACGGCAAGAGCGACACGCCCATCGCCAACGCGTTGATCCTGGTGGAAGGCGACAAAATTGTCAGCGTCACGCCGGGCGGAACTGCGCCCGCGGGCGTTGAATTGATCGATCTATCAAAAGCCACCGTGCTGCCCGGCTTCGTGGACGCCCACACCCACGTGCTGCTGCAGGGCGACATCACTCAGGAAGACTACGACGCGCAACTCCTCAAGCAGTCCATCCCATACCGCGCTATCCTGGGCGCACGCAACGCCCAAATCGCCCTTGGCCACGGCTTCACCTCCATGCGTGACCTCGAAACCGAAGGCGCCATGTACGCCGACGTCGACGTGAAGCACGCCATCAACAATGGCGAAGTCCCCGGCCCCCACATGCAGGTCTCCACGCGCGCCATGACTCCCACCGGCGCCTACGGCCCTTACGGCTATTCCTGGGAAATCACCATTCCTCAGGGGGTGCAATATGTGGATGGAGTCGACGAAGCCCGCAAAGCGGTCCGCGAACAGATCCGCTTCGGCGCGGATTGGATCAAGTATTACTCCGACCACGGCTATTTCTACGGCCCGGATGGCGTCGTGCTGCACAGCCATGTGAATTTCACCGACGAAGAAGCAAAGGCCATCGTCGACGAAACCCATCGACTGGGCCACAAAGTCGCCGCCCACGCCATCGGCAGCGACGGCATCGCCGCCGCTCTGAAAGCCGGCGTGGACTCGATCGAACACGGCGACGGCCTCACCGAACCGCAAATGGAAGAGATGGCCCGCCGCGGCATCTTCTGGGTACCGACGATTATGGTCGGCGCCTACGTCGCCCCAGGCCGCGCAGGGAACTGGACGAAAATGGTAGATACGGAAAAAACGGCATTCCAACTCGCGCTCAAAAAAGGCGTGAAAATAGTCCTCGGCACCGACGCCGGCGGCTTCGATTGGCGCGGCCTCAACCAGGCACTGGAATTCGACTACTACGTGAAATATGGCATGACGCCCATGCAGGCTATCCGTACCGCCACCACCACCGCCGCCGAACTATTGGGCTGGTCCGACAAAATGGGCACCATCGAACCCGGCAAATGGGCCGACATAGTCGCCGTCTCCGGCGACCCCCTCAAGGACATCACCGAACTCCAGCGCGTAAAATTCGTAATGAAGTCCGGCTCCGTCTTCAAGAACGACCTGCACTAAATTGCCTACCATCGACAGAAGGTAAAACCTCGGCATGGTAATCAAAAACAAAAAAGGTGAAGTAATTTTCGACGGCGATCAGACTTTACTTTCCGCTGACGATCCAGATCTCCGCGATGCCGTACTTGAAGGAGCGGTGATGGAAGGAGCACGATTCGACGGAGCTAATCTCGAAGGAGCAAACCTGCGGGGTGCTGATTTCTATTGGGGCGGCTTTTTTATGACAAATCTGAGCGGGGCCGATCTAGAAAGTGCGCAACTGCAAGGCGCTGACCTGAAAAAAGCAAATTTAACAAACGCGAACCTGCGCAACGCGAATCTAGGGCGTGACAATCTGGGAGGTTCAACTCAACTCCAAGGCGCAATTCTCACCGGTACGAATCTGAGATTCGCGAAGCTTGAAGGAGCAGAGTACGACTCGAAAACAATCTTTCCAGAAAAGTTCAGCCCTCATGAAGCGAAAATGATTCTTCGTGAGAAATCCTAAGCTTCTCAGAAAAATGCAGCGCCGCCGTCGACATTGACGGACTGGCCGACTATGGCGCTCGACATGTCGGAGCATAAAAACAGTGCGGCTTGCGCGATCTCCATGGCCGTTTGCCCGCGGCCCTGCAGGATCGAACTCAAAAATCCCTTAAGCTGATCCTCCGTGCTGACGTTCAGCTTTTTCGCCAGAGTGTTGCCTAGTTCTTTGCTCATCACCGTTTCCGTCACCGGCCCGGGGCAAATAGCATTCACGCGCACGCCGTTGCGCGCTGCCTCCGCCGCCATATAACGCGTCAGTCCCAGCAGTCCTGCCTTCGCCGCCGCATAAGCCGATCCCCACGAAAACGCCACCTTCGCCGACAAGCTGGAAATATTCAGGATCACGCCGGATTTTCGAGCGTACATTCCCGGCAGGGCCAGCTTGCTCAACAAAAACGCCGCGCGCAAGTGTACGTTAATCACTTTCTCAAATTCCTCCAGCGGATATTCTTCCACCGGCACCACAGGTCCGTAATGCCCTGCGTTGTTCACCAGAATATCCACGCGGCCAAACTGTTTCACCGCCGCCGCAAACACCCGCTCGCAATCCGCCACCTGTGTCAGATCGGCAGTCGCAAAGCCCGCTTTCCCACCTTCAGCCTCAATCTCTTTTGCAACAGCGCGCAGCTCCTTCTCTGTTCGCGCCGTCAGAAAAACCGTCGCTCCTTCCATTGCAAACAGCTTGGCCATCGCGCGCCCAATCCCGCGCCCCGATCCCGTAATCAACGCAACCTTATTTTCCAGCAGCATCAGCGAGCCACGCCTCCACAAGTTTTGCTCTTCACGGCAGGTAGAAAGTCGGACGGGTCTGGCTCCTTCCCCGTGGAGTTGGGGAGAATGTCCCAGGCCGTGAACGTCACAATCAGGCCCTCCTTTGGGAAAACCTGCAGGTTCTGCCCGCCGAAGCCGCGACACGTCCAGACGTACTCCGGCGAATTCGGCAGTTTAGCCAACCACCACTTGAAACCATACATAAAAGGCGACTCGTCCGTTTGGTAGCGAGGCGTCACCGATTCTTTCACCCATTCGCTGGAGACAATCCGCCGGCCGTCCCACACGCCATCCTGCAGATACAAGTAACCAATCTTTGCCAGGTCGCTGCCGTTCAGATACAAACCGCCTTCGGTGTCCACCAATCCCAGATACGTGCGCTTCCATTCATGCCGGATTCCCAACGGCGCGAACAGATATTTCTGGCCGTAGTCGTCGATGTCCTGGCCGGTTTCTTTCTGAAAGATATACGCGAGGAGTTCTGTTGCGCCGCTGCTGTAGTTCCAGACCTTGCCGGGCTCGGCGGCCATGGGCTTGTCGATCACGTACTGCACCCAGTCGTCCGTGGCCTCCATCAAGCTGGAATCGCTGCGCGGGTCGTCGTACGGCACGTCTTCCTCATGCCATTCCAAGCCTGGGGTCATGGTCAGCAGATCGCGCAAAGTAATGCGCCGTTTGCGATCGTCCACATTTTTCACTTTGGCAAGGTCGAAGTATTTCAGTATCGGCGTATCCAGTCCGGCTTTGAAGTCGCCGCGTTGGATGGCCGCGCCAATGATGATTGAAGTTACCGTCTTACTGACCGATTGCATCGAATGCAGATCCGTGCCGTGATAATAAGGGTGCCAGTAAGCATCGAAGTAGTTGTACCGCCCGATAAGCCGCGCGTTCAGCGGCCCACGTTCCCCGGCTTCCTTCCCATAGATCTTTGTGTAGTCATGCGCATAGGTACGTTCAAACACTTTCTTGCCGCAGCGGAAGACCGCAAAGCTGTCCATCATCTGCGAATATTTTCCCGAGGCCATGTCCTTGTCCAGCCGAAGGAGAACCTGCTCATCCAGCCCAACACTTGCCGGGCTGGCGGTGGCCCACCCTTTGGTCGGCCAGAGGATTTCCTTCGCCGGCGGAGTCGACGCCTTTCCGCCGAGAAGCAGCGCCGATGAGGCCAGAAGGATGGATCCCGCAAGGGCAACAAGCATGCCGCGCTTTTTCATGGTTGGCTCCGTCCGAGCACCTTATGGCGCTCCGGAAGTGGTGTCAAGCGCCCCCAAGCATCGATTCTTTGATTTGTTGCGAACGGCCCGTTCTACGGTAAAATTGTAGGGTTATGATCTCTGTTGAAAATGTCACTATGCGCTTCGGCGCCCGCGTCCTCTTCGAGGACGTCACCACCACCTTTATGGCGGGCCGTCGCTACGCCATTTCCGGCCCCAACGGCGCCGGCAAATCCACCTTTATGAAGATCCTGACCGGCGAGCAGGATGCCACCCACGGCACCATTACGCGGCCCAAGAAAATCGGCATCCTCCGCCAGGACCAGTTCGCTTTCGATAAATTCCGCGTCATCGACACGGTCATCATGGGCAACTCCACCCTTTGGAAAGCCCTCCAGGAACGCGAAGCACTCTACGCCAAACCTCACGACGAACTCACCGACGCCGACGGTATGCGCCTCGGCGAACTCGAAGGCATTGTCGGCGAAGAGAACGGCTACACCGCCGAAGCCGACGCGGGCGTGTTGCTTGACGGCCTCGGAATCGAAGCCGAGCTCCACGAACGCAAAATGGGCGAACTCCAGGGCGGCCAGAAAGTCCGTGTGCTTCTCGCGCAGGCCCTCTTCGGAAATCCCTCCGCGCTCCTCCTCGACGAGCCGACCAACAACCTCGACCTCGATTCCGTTCACTGGCTCAAGGAATATCTCCTTGAATATCACGGCGTGCTGATCGTCATTTCGCACGATCGCCATTTCCTCAACAGCGTCTGCACCCACACCGCCGACATCGACTATCAAACCATCATCATGTATCCCGGCGGCTACGACGATATGGTCATCGCCAAAACGCAGATCCGCTCGCGCATGGAAGCCGAAAACGCTGTCCGCGAAAAGAAAATCTCGCAGCTCAACGATTTTATCGCCCGCTTCTCCGCCGGCACTCGTTCCGCGCAAGCCACTTCGCGCAAAAAAGAAGTTGAGCGCCTCCAGGTTTCCGAACTGGCCCGCTCCAACATCCAGCGCCCGTACATCCGCTTCCAATTCGATGTTCCATCGGGCCGCGCCCCGCTGGAGATCAAGCACCTCGCGAAGTCCTACGACGACTTGAAGGTGATCTCGAATTTTTCCGCCAACATCACCCGGGGCGAAAAAATCGCCCTCACCGGCCGCAACGGCGCCGGCAAGACCACCATGCTCAGGTCCATCATCCGCAACGCCGGCCACTTCATCGGGGCGGCGGAACATAAATTCAAAATCGACTCTGGTAACGTGATCTGGGGGCATGAAGTCACCGTCGGCTACTTCCCACAGGATTTCGGTTACACCATCGACAAATCAAAAGGGATTTCCGCGCTCGACTGGCTCTGGCAATTCAAGCCTCAGGCTCCGCAAGAGGAAATCCGCGCGGCTCTCGGCCAGATGCTCTTCAGCGGTGAAGACGCACTGAAGCCCACTTCCGGTCTTTCCGGCGGCGAATGCGCGCGCCTGATCTTCTGCAAACTGATGATCCAGAAGCCAAACTTCCTGGTGCTCGACGAGCCCACCAACAACCTCGACCTCGAATCCAACAACGCTCTGAACATTGCGTTGCAAAAATACGAAGGCACCGTCCTGCTCGTCACACACGACGAAGACGTCCTCGACGAAGTCGCCACCCGCGTCTGGCATTTCCAGGGGGGCAAAATCGAAGACTTCAAGGGCACCTACGAAGACTTCCAGGCCCGCGCCCAAAAACCCGCTGCCGAACTAGCCAAAGGCCGCAAGTAATAGAATACCGTTCGCATTACCAGAGTTAAAAAACAAAAACCGGGAGGCCTGTTAAGGGCGCTCCCAGTTTTTTTGTTAGGTCCAAACGTGTTCGCTACTTCGTCTTCAACCCTTTCAACAAATGTTCCACCGCTTCATCCGCCTGATAAGGCGTAATCGTGTGCTTGTTGTTCAATTCTTTCCGGCTGATGGCGCGATATGCCAGCTTCCTCGGCTCTCGCAAGGCCACATCAATCACAAACGTTCCCTCGTGATACCGCACATTCTGAAACG